>JACQAD010000361.1 GCA_016195125.1 Magnetospirillum sp. | reverse complement strand
GAGATCAATTCCCTGGGCGATGCGGAAAGCCGCGCCGCCTATCGCAGCACCCTGGTGGCCTATCTGTCCGAGTTCCGCTCGTCATTGTCCGAGGACAGCCGCAACCGCCTGGACCGCAACCCGCTCAGGGTTCTGGATTCCAAGGACGAGGGCGACCGCCGCATCATCGAGAACGCGCCGCTGATGAGCGAATCGCTGTCGCCGGCCGCCCGCGAGTTCTTCTCCCAGGTGACCGAGGGACTGAAGATCCTGGGCATTCCCTTCATTCTCAATCCCCGACTGGTGCGCGGCCTGGATTACTACTGCCATACCGCCTTCGAGTTCACCACCACCGCCCTGGGCGCCCAGGGCACGGTTCTGGCCGGCGGCCGGTATGACGAGCTGATCTCCACCATGGGCGGTCCCCGCACGCCGGGCATCGGCTGGGCGGCGGGCGTCGAGCGCCTGTCCATGCTGGTGGATCACCTGCCGGGTGAGCTTCGCCCCATCAGCGTCATCCCCATGGGCGACGTCATGTCGGCCCTGGCGGTTTCCGAGCGTCTGCGCCGCGCCGGCCATACCGTCGAGATGGGCTTTTCCGGCAACATGAAGAAGCGCATGGCGCGCGCCAGCAAGGTCAACGCCCGCTTCGCCATCATCCTGGGGGAAGAGGAGGCGGCAAGGGGCGCCGTCACCATCCGCGACCTGGACACTTCTACGCAGGACGAGGTCCCGCTGGCATCGCTGGAGGAACACCTCGGCCGCTCCCTGTAGCGGGGCGAACGGGGTGGCCGATTCCACGCAGCGTCTGGTGATCGTCGGGGCCAATCACAAATCGGCCTCGCTCTCATTGCGCGATGCCCTGTTCGTGGATGATGGCGCCGCCCCCCCCTTTCTGGAGGGCCTCAAGCGGGCCGGCCTGGCCGAGGCCCTGATCCTTTCCACCTGCGACCGGGTCGAAGTCTGGGCCGAGGATTCCGATCCAGCCCGCGCCGCGAGGCTGGTGGGCGAGGCCCTGGCCGGACGGGCCGGGCTCGAACCCGCAACCCTGGCGCCGCATCTCTATACCCTGGCGGGGGGCGAGGCGGTCCGCCACGGCCTCACCGTCACCGCATCGCTGGATTCCCTGGTCATCGGCGAGCCCCATGTCACCGGTCAGGTCAAGGCCGCCCACCGTCTGGCCCGCGATGCCGGAAGCTGCGGCGGGGAGCTGGATTCCTTTCTGCAGGCCGCCTTCGCCGTGGCCAAGCGGGTGCGCAGCGAGACCGCCATCGGTGAAGGTCCGGTCAGCATCGCCGCCGCCGCCATCCAGATCGCCCGCGATCTGCACGGCGATCTCGGAAGGTTGCGGGCCTTGCTGGTCGGGACCGGCGAGATGGGCGAACTGGTGGCGGAAAGCCTGTTGGCCTCGGGGCTCAGCGATATTTCGGTGGCCGCCCCCCGGGCCAGCCGGGCCGAGGCCCTGGCCAAATCCCTAGGGGGCCACGTCCTGGGGTTCGAGGATGTGCGCGACGGTCTTTGGGGGTTCGACGTGGTGTTGACCTGCGTCGGCGCCCGCACCGTGTCGCTGTCCTCGGACATGGTCGCCAATGCCTTGAAGAAGCGCCGCCGCAAGCCGGTCTTCCTGGTGGATGCGGGCATTCCCGGCGACATCGAGCCGGCGGTGAACCGGGTCGACGGCGCCTTCCTCTACGATCTGGCCGATCTGGAGAAGGTGGCACTGGAAGGCCGCGCCACCCGCGAGGCCGCCGCCCGCGCCGCCCGCGACATCGTCGAGGCCGAGGCCCAGGCTTTCCTCAAGGGCCGCGCCGCCCGTGCCGCCGTCCCCGCCATCGTGGCCCTGCGCGCGCGCTTCGACGAGGCTCGTGAGCTGACCCTGGCCGAGGCCGGGGGCGACGCCGCCGAGGCCACCCGGCTGCTGATCAACCGCCTGCTGCACGCCCCCAGCGAAGTCATGAAGGACATCGCCTCGGAAGGGGCCGAGTGGCAATCCATGGAAAAGACGCTGCGGATTCTGTTCCGCCTGGATGAGTAGGATCTCATGAATCTCGAACCGCAATTCGACAAAGTGCTGTATCGCCACGACGAGGTTCGGGCGCAATTGTCCTCGGGCGAGGGCATGGATTCGCAGACCTTCCAGCGCCTGTCCAAGGAACTGGCCGAACTCGACCCGGTGGTCGAGGCGGTCAAGGCCTTCCGCAAGGCCCGCGAAGATATGGTCCAGGCCGCCGGGATGATGAACGATCCCGACATGAAGGATCTGGCCGAGGAAGAGTTCTACGCCCTGAAGGAAAGCCTGCCCGCGCTGGAGCGCGAAGTGCAGATCATGCTGCTGCCCAAGGACGAGGCCGACGAAAAGAACGCCATCATCGAAGTCCGCGCCGGCACCGGTGGCGAGGAGGCCGCCCTGTTCGCCGCCGAGCTGTTCCGCATGTACGAGCGCTATGCCGCCACCCATGGCTGGCGCTTCGAAATCATGGACGTCAACGACACCGGCATCGGCGGCGTCAAGGAGGCCAGCGCCACCATCACCGGGCGCAACGTCTTCGCGCGGCTCAAGTTCGAATCCGGCGTGCACCGGGTCCAGCGCGTGCCCGCCACCGAATCCCAGGGCCGCATCCACACCTCGGCGGCCACGGTGGCCATCATGCCCGAGGCCGAGGAAGTGGACATCCAGCTCAATGATTCCGATCTGCGCTTCGACGTCTACCGCTCGCAGGGCTCGGGCGGCCAGAGCGTCAACACCACCGATTCCGCCTGCCGCGTCACCCACATCCCCACCGGCCTCGCCGTGGCCTGCCAGCAGGAGAAGAGCCAGCACAAGAACAAGGCCACCGCCTTGAAGCTGCTGCGCGCCCGGCTCTACGAGCGCGAACGTTCGGCCAAGGACGCCGAGCGCGCCGCCGCCCGCAAAAGCCAGGTGGGCTCGGGCGATCGCTCCGAGCGCATCCGCACCTACAACTTCCCCCAGGGCCGGGTCACCGACCACCGCATCAACATGACGCTCTACAAGATCGACGCGGTCATGGCCGGCGATGCCCTGGACGAGATGATCGAGGCCCTGGTCGCCGCCGATCAGGCCGAACGTCTGGCCGAGATGCAATAATGGCCAGCGCCGCGCAGGCGATCACCGCCACCGCCGCGCAACTGGCTGAGGTGGGGATCGACACCGCCCATTATGACGCCCGCCTGCTGGTGGCCGAGGTGCTGGGCGTCGAGATGCGCCGCCTGCCATCCTTCCACCACGCCGAACTGAGCGAGGCCGAGGCCGCCGCCCTGGCCGTCATGCTGGCCCGGCGCCTGGATCGCGAGCCCATGTCCCACATCCTGGGGCGGCGCGGATTCTGGACCATCGAGTTGCGGGTCACCGCCGATACCCTTGATCCCCGCCCCGATACCGAGACCCTGGTGGAGGCGGTTCTGGCCGCCCTTGATGATCGGGGGCGGGCGCGCCGCCTGCTCGACCTGGGGACCGGCACCGGCTGCATCCTGCTGGCCCTGCTGAGCGAGTTGGGGCACGCCACCGGCCTGGGGGTCGATGCCAGCGAAGCGGCGCTTGAGGTGGCCCAGGCCAATGCCGGGAGCTTGGGTCTGGCCGACCGCGCCCGGTTCGTTCTCGGCGATTGGGGCAAGGAACAAGATGGACTCTTCGACGTCATCGTTTCCAACCCGCCCTACATTCCCGATGGCGAAATCGACGGATTGGAGCCGGAAGTGGCCCGCTACGAGCCGCGGTCGGCCCTGGCCGGCGGCCCCGACGGGCTGGATTGCTACCGTGCCCTCATCCCCGACATCGCCCGCCTGCTGGCGCCCGGAGGCATCGCCGCCCTGGAGGTGGGAGAAGGGCAGGCGGCGGAGGTTTCCGCCCTGCTGGCGGCGGCCGGATTGCCCGGAGCCCGGGTGGCGAGGGATCTCGGCGGCATCGATCGCTGCGTTATTGTCCGCCGCTCTTCAGAACCGTAAGAAAGTTGTTGGAAATCCGGCTCCGGCCCACTAGTGTGGCCCCACTGCGCCACCCGAACCGAGGGATTGCGTCGAGCTTCCTGCTCCGCCCTTGGTTCAGCGCCGTGAACTCCCCCATCGCCGCCCCGACGTCGGAAGCGGACGTGCCGTACAGCGATGTCGGCGGGGAGGCCGCTAACGGAGAGCACTCGTGAACCATGAAGGTAGATCCCCTTTAAATCCCAAGCAGCGGTCGCGCGGTCGCGGCCCTAACGGTGGCAAGAAGCACGGCGGCGGCGGCGGCGGCGGCGGCGGCGGCGGTGGGGGAGGCGGCGGTGGCGGCATTCCCAGCCGTAATCAGGTCTTTGACAGCAACGGCCCCGAGGGCCGCATTCGCGGCAACGCCCATCAGGTGCTGGAGAAGTACCTGTCCCTGGCCCGTGACGCTTCGTCCCAGGGTGACCGGGTGGCGGCCGAGAATTACTACCAGCACGCCGAGCATTATTTCCGGGTGATCAACGCCCAGAATCAGAACAACGGCCGTCCGCGGCAGCAGATGCCCACTCCCGCCGAGGACCAGTCCATGTCCGCTGATGGCGATGAGGATGGGAATGACGGGCAGACCCAGAACCAGCAGGCTCTGGCTCCCGGCGAGGGCGAGCAGCCCGACCTGGCCCCTCCGGTCGAACAACCGGCCGAGGCGTAAGGGCGATTCCCTCTCCCCCGACGGGAGAGGGATAATCCTAATGCCGGCGTGAGAACAAGGGGGCGTCCACGTCGTTGTCGTGGCGCACCAGGGCCTCCAGGAAGGCGTGGAACAGCACCTTCCTGGCGTGTTCGTCCTGGGGTGGCAGGCGCCCCAGGCGGGCCAGCATCTCCAGCAATTGGCGATGATCGTCGAGCATGACCCGACGGGAATCCCAGTCGGCGGTGATGAACAATTCCTCTTCCACCTGAAAATGTTCGGCCATGCGGTCGTGTAGAATCTGGATGGCCCGGGCGATCTTGGAATCCGATTGTCCCTGGATGATCACCGGCTCCAGCCGGTTCATCATGCGATAAAGGCGGGTGTGTTCGGCCTCGATGGCCGGGTCGCAATCCTCGTGGTCCCAACTGGGCATGGTGACCTCATGGCCTGTGTCGGTGCTTCCCCCTGGAGCTGGGGATTGCGCTTTGGATCTTCCAGATGGCTTGATGGGGTAGAGGTTTCCGCAATCGGAGTGCATCAGATAAAAACTGATGGCCCCTAGCGGCAGGGGCCTTCTGGCGGAATAACCGCCAGGCCGAGCCGAACCGGGCTCTGGTCGATGGGGCCGGGATAGGTCAGGACCGATTCCGCCCGAGGGATGATTCCGCTGAAACGGTCGCCCAGAACCGTCAGGCCGGGGAACCAGTCCAGCGCTTCACCCGCCTTGGGCGGATCCTGGTGGTCGATATCGCGGAACCGGCCATCCAGCGCCGTATCCCAGACGATGACGGCACCGCTTTGCCGCACCATGTCGTCGGACAGCCAGGGCGCCATCAGCGGGTTTGCCTCGGTATAGACATGGGGGCGGTCGGGAAGGTGATAGGCCGCCAGCCCGGCCAGCCAGGAATCGCCCACCAGCACCGGAAGCGGGCCGGAGCAGGTGGCTTTCCAGGCCTTGGCCACTTCGGCCGCCAGGGCCTTGGCCGGAAAACGCGCCCATTTGGCCTCCTCCACCAGCGGCATCATACCGCTGAGGATGAGGAGATAGGTGAGGGCCATGGCCACCGACAGGCCGCTGCTCCACACCATGAAACGGCCGATCTGACTCTGGCCGGGCGGGGCATAGAAGCGGCGCAGCAGCAGAATCGGCAAGGTCATGAAGAAGGGCGTGGCCCACTCGACCCGCATCTCGCCGCCGCTGATGGCGGACAGAGCCATGACCAGAAACGCCGGTCCCAGGCTCATGGTGACCAGAAAGCGGTCGGCGCTGCTCACTGCCCGCCCCGGCCATTTCGGCAGGCCCAGGGCGCCCAGCATGACGATCCCCAGGGACGCGCACATGCCGGCCATGCAGGCCAGGGCGTCCAGGGGATTGATGATGTGCCGGGTGATGAAGCCGTCATGGGGCATCCTGGCACCCTCGGCCAGATAGCGCAGCGGCGCGAAATCGTTACGCAGCAGCCACAGCAGATGGGGCGAGGCCACCAGGACGCACAACGCCACCGCCCCCCAGGCCGCCGGCAGGCGCAGGATATACCGGTGCCGCGGGGTGGCGAGGACGTGGAGAAGCAGCAGGAACGGCAGGATCAGGATGGTGTATTTGGACAAGAATCCCAGGCCGATGGCCAGTCCCAGGAACGGCCAGGCCCAGGCCTGACGCTCCTCGATGGCGCGATGGGCGAACAGGATGGTCAGGCACCAGGGCAGGATCAGGACGATGTTGTGGTTGAAATGGGGGATGGTGTAGCTGAAATAGCCGATGGAGGGCAGGGCGATCACCGCCATCATGGCCCCCCAGGGCTCGAGATAGCTTTTCGCGAGTTGGTGCACACAGGCGAAGGACGCCAGCATGATGGCGGCGCTGGCGCCATAGATCACCACGTCGTGGCGTCCGAACAATAAGAACAGCGTCTCGGTCAGCCAGCTGATCAGCGGCGGATGCTTGAAAAAGCCCGCCTGCCATTCGCGGCCCCAATAGACCAATTGAAGGGTGTCGCGGCCCAGGCTGGTATTGACCGCCAGGGGAAGGAACGTCCAGGTTACGCCGTAAAGGCCGAGGAGGATGCAAAGAAGCGTCTTCGGCCGGGTGAGGGGCCTGGGCAGGGCCTTCGTTATGGCCAGAGTAAACGCCATCGATATGGGCTCGGACTGAACAATTGGCGGTATTGGATCGATGGAACCAACCTACCTTAGTCCAGTTCGGGCACGAAGAGGAATCTAGGTAATTTCCGGGGCAGTCGAGCGTTGATGCCGGTTTGCCGCCGCCTCTCCCGCCCCATGGCCGGTGGCGAAACAGGCGGTGAGCAGGTAGCCGCCGGTGGGCGCCTCCCAATCTTGCATCTCGCCGGCCACGAACACTCCGGGCAGGCGGCGCAGCATCAATCCCTCGTCCAGTTCCGCCCAGGCGACGCCGCCGGCGGTGGAGATGGCCTCGGCCAGGGGGCGGGGGCGCTTGAGGACCAGCGGCAGAGCCTTGACGGCAGCGGCCAGGGCCTTGGTCTCGGCCAGTTCTTCCGGGGCCAGAACCTCGCGCAGCAGGGCCAGGGAGGGGCCGGGCAGCGGCAGCGCCTTCTTCAGGAAGGTGGACAGCGATTTGGAGCCGCGCGGCCGGGACAGGGTGGCGGTGATCCTGTCCAGGCTCCAGTCGGGCATCAGATCCAGCCGGGCGGTGGCGGTGCCGTGGGCGGCGATGGCGTCGCGCAGAGGGGCGGACAGGGCATAGACCAACCCACCCTCGATTCCGGTGGCCGACAGGGTGATCTCGCCGCGCTGCCTGATCTCGCCGAAGACCAGTTCCACCGTGCCGGTGCGGGCGCCCGCCCAACGTTCGGCGAAGAGGGGGCTCCAATCCAGGTCGAAGCCGCAATTGGCCGGCTTGAGCGGCGCCACGGCCACGCCTCGCCCGCTCAGGATCTCCACCCAGGAGCCGTCGGAGCCCAGATTGGGCCAGGAGGCGCCGCCCAGGGCCAGGATGGTGGCATCGGCCGTCACCTCCACATCTCCGCCCGGACGGGCGAAGCGCAGCGCCCCGGATTCAGTCCAGCCCATCCAGCGATGGCGCACATGCAAGATGACGCCCAGGCCGCGCAATCGCCGCATCCAGGCGCGCAACAGCGGTGCCGCCTTCATCTCCTTGGGGAACACCCGTCCCGACGAGCCGACGAAGGTTTCGATGCCCAGGCCCTCCGCCCATTGGCGCAGGCGAGCCGGGCCGAATCCGGCCAGGAACGGCTCCAGACGCGGAGCGGCGGTGCCGTAGCGGCTCAGGAACGCCTCCCAGGGCTCGGCATGAGACAGGTTCAGCCCGCCCTTGCCGGCCAGCAGGAATTTACGGCCGGGCGACGGCATGGCGTCGAAGACCTCCACCGCGATCCCCCGCATGGCCAGGGTCTCGGCGGCCATCAGGCCCGCCGGTCCGGCGCCGATGACGATGGCTCTCATGCGTCGGCTCCCCTTGATGCCCGGATGGTTAGTGCCCATGATATCGGCAATCGATACAAGGAAGATGCCCGATGACCGCACCGGACCACACCGCTTGCCGCTATTTCCTGTCCTATTCCGGCGTCAAGCCGCCGCTGAAACTGGTCAATCCTCTGGAAGAGGGGGATTTGGAACACCGCAACACCTATATCCGCGCCTATTTCGACCAATCCGACCGTCTGGTCGGCTTCGACAAGCTGGTCTATGGCGACATCTCCATCAGTCATCGCTATCTCTACCACGACAATGGCGCGGTCAGTCGGGCGGAAATCACCATGGACGAGGATCTGACCGTCATGAATTTCGACGAGGCGGGTAAGCCCGTCGCCGCCTGAGCCAGCGAGAGCAAGCATGTCTTCCAAGCATTCCGCCAAATGGCGCGAGCCCGACGGTTCGCCGGTTTCCTGCATCGAAAAGCTCAAGGTTCTGGAAGAGAACCTGGCCGAGTTCCGCGTTCTGGCGCTTGAACTGATGGAGGACGCGGTGCTGATGGGCTGCGACCCTCAACTGGTCCGCGACGTGCTCAAGAGCGAAGTGGACAGCGTCGACACCCATTTCAAGCCGAAGGGGAAGGCCGAGCCCCCCCGCGGCTGAATGATGCCGCGCCGGGGCTCGGCATGACGCCTATCCCTTGGAGCGATGCCGGGCCAGATAGAGCGGCGTCCGCGATTTCGGCACCTTGTGGATGAAGTTGAACCGCGCCACGTGGTAGCTGGGATCGAAGCCGTAGAAATTCAGCGTCATCTGCGCCAATTCCTCGTCCCGGTAGCGCTCCAGCGGCTTTTCCGCTTCGTCGGCGGCTCTGGTCAGGCGCTTGGCGGCCAGACGTTCCTCCAGGCCGGGATCGGCGGCCAGGGCTTCGGCCATTTCCGTCACCAAGCGGCGGAAGTCCGGCACGCTTGCACCGAAGCGGGATTCGATCAGCCCCAGGCGCTCGGCCTCCTCGGTGCCCATGGGCAGGCGGGCCTGGGTAACCTCGGCGGCCTTGGCGGCGCCGCAGCGCTTGGCCAGCAGATAGGTCCAATATTCCGAGCCGTAAAGATTGCCCATGCCCTTGTAATGGGGGTTGAGCACCACGCCGGTCCGCGCCAGGACCAGATCGGCGGCCAGGGCCATGAACACCCCGCCGGCGCCGGCATTGCCTTGCATGGCGGCGATGACCAGATGGCTGCCGCAGGTGATGATCTCGCGGCACAGGTCGTTCATGGCGTTGATGTTGGCCCAGGATTCCTCGGCTGGGCTGGGGGCCTCTTCGATGGTGCACAGATTGATGCCGTTGGACCAGAAATCCGGCCCGCCCATGAGCGCCAGCACCTTGGTGGGACGTCCGGCCGCCTTGACGAACGCCTCCTTGAGACGGTGGCACTGATCGGTGCTCATGGCGCCGTTGACGAAGGGGAAATGCAGATAGCCGACCCCGTGGCGCTCGTCATACCAAAGATCATGATAGCCGGGGGCCTCGGGCAGGTCGTCCTGCGGCCCGAGGACGTCCAGGGCCGGACGCTTGAGGGCATGCTCCTCCTGGGCGCGCAGATGGCCGATCCAGACGGCGCCATCGACGGTGGCCAGCGCCACCGCCTTGCCCGAGCGCGCCACCAGCGTACCGGGACGACCGGTCAGTCCCGTTGCGGCATGGGCGTCATAAAGATAGACCGGTCGGTCTAGAATGCGGTCCAGCAGGCCCGGCGTGCCGTCGGCGGAGCGAATCTTGCGCAACACCGTGGCGGTATCGTCCCGGCTCCAGTCGATGGCACGGTCAATCTGACGGAGAGCGGGCTTGATGGGCTGCAATTCCGGTCGACCGACCGGTCCGTCAGGCAAGCGCGAAAGCGCGTCCAGCACCGCCTCCACCGCCGCGTCGGCCACTTCGTTGCGGTAGAGGCTGGACTTGGTGGCGGGGCGCAGGGGGAAGGTGCGGCTGGCCCAGACCGGCCCGGCATCCATCTCGGCCTCGGCCTGCAGCACGGTGATTCCCCAGCTTTCGTGGCCCTCCAGGACGGCCCAATCCAGGGCCGAGGGGCCGCGATCGCCGGGGGGGCCGGGATGGACCACCAGGCAGAGGTGGTTCTTCCAAACGGCTTCGGGGATGGCGCGTTTGAGGAAGGGGGCGATGATCAGGTCGGGCTTGGCCAGGGACACGGCGTCGATGGTGACGGCATCGTTGACGTCGAACTCCATGGTGACGTCATGGCCGAGAGCCCCCAATTCGACCCACAGGCGCTGGGTCAGGGAATTGAAGGAATGGGCCAGCAGCAGAATGCGCATCAGCAGATCCTCGGCAATTGCTCGCCCGCCAGCCAGTCCACCACCCGATTGCCGCCCATGCGGGTCTTCATCTGGACGAAGTGATGGGAATCCTGGCGGGCGGTGCCGATGCGGGCGGCATCAATCCCCAGGGGATGGGCGCGCATGACGGCGAGCAGGGTGTCGGCATCGGCCTCGGCGCAGATGCAGATCAGCTTGCCCTCGTTGGCCACATAGAGGGGGTCGAGGCCCAGCAGCTCGCAGGCGCCCAGCACCTGGGCCTTGACCGGCACCAGGGCTTCCTCGATCAGCAGGCCCACCCCGGACTGGCTGGCGATCTCGTTCAAGGTGGCGGCCAGACCGCCCCTGGTGGGATCGCGCAGCACATGGATGGACGGCACGGCGGCGACCATCGCGGCGACCATTGTGTGCAGGGCCGCCGAGTCGGAGAGGATCGCGGTCTCGAAGCCCAGGGATTCCCGCTGGCTCATCACCGCCACGCCGTGATCGCCCATGGTCCCCGAAACCAGGATGGCGTCGCCGGGCCGGGCCAGATCGCCGGAAATGTTGACCCCGGCTGGGACGATGCCGATGCCCGCCGTGGTGATGAAAATGCCGTCGCCCTTGCCCTTTTCCACCACCTTGGTGTCGCCGGTGACCACCGGCACGCCCGCGTCCTTCGAGGCCTTGGCCATGGAGGTGACGATGCGCTTCAGGTCGGAGAGGGGAAAACCCTCCTCGATGATGAACCCCGCCGACAGCGACAGGGGCCGGGCGCCGGCCATGGCGACATCGTTGACGGTGCCGTGCACGGCGAGGGAGCCGATATCGCCGCCGGGAAAGAACAGCGGCGAAATGACGTAGCCGTCGGTGGTCATCACCATCCGCCCGGCCGGAACGTCGAAGGCGGCCTGATCGTTGCGCTGGTTCAGCGCCTCGTTGTCGAAGGCGGAGATGAACAGCTCCTCGACCAGCTGGGCCATGGCGCGGCCGCCGCCGCCATGGGTGAGATCGACCCTTCCATGATTGATGTCCAGGGGGCGGGGATGGGCGCGACGGGGCAGAGTCATTCAATGGTGTCCAGGCAAGGGGGCGCCGGTAACGCGCGAATAAAGAACGTCGGGGCAAAGGTCGGCGCCATTGGGCCAGCAGATCGTGCCTAATTCGCTGTTGACGCTGACCTTGGCGAATTCCTTTGGGTCTTTCAGCGGTGCGAACACTCCCTTGAAGGAGAGCAAATCGGCGCAATCCACCTCACCCTCGGCGCCGTCCTCGAAGCGGAGGCGGAGCCGGAAAACCTCGACCATGGTGACCTCGATCACGTCCCGATACATGGCTTACTCCAAGGGGGCAATCTTGTTGAGGGGTAGATCCTGGCGGGCCAATGCCCAATCGTGTTCCAATTCGCTCCGATGGGCGACGGCCCATTCTACCACGAGGCCCAGGGCCTTGGGCGGGAGGTCTCAGCGAATGCAGGCAAGGTCGGCAATGCCGATCACCGCTTCGCGATCACCATAGCGGACATGAAAATGGGGCGGCGCATGATTATCGTAATACATGGCGATGATCATGCCGAGAAACCGGCTTATCTCAGGCATCGGCCCTCTCCAAATCCCGGAAGCGGCCATAGGTCCAGTGGGCGGCGCAGGCGCCTTCGGCCGAGACCATGCACGAGCCCATGGGATTCTCGGGGGTGCAGATGGTTCCGAACAGCTTGCAGTCGACGGGCTTTTTGACGCCCCGGAGGATGGCGCCGCATTCGCAGGCCTTGTTGTCGGGGGGGCTGTCCTGGGGCACGTCCCAGCGGCGCTCGGCATCCCAGGCGGCATAGGGTTGCTTGAGGCGCAATGCCGAATAGGGCACCAGCCCCAGGCCGCGCCACTCGAAGGCGCGCCGCAATTCGAACATGTCGGCCACCAGGGCTTTGGCCTTCTCGTTGCCGTCGCGGGTCACGGCGCGGGCGAATTCGTTTTCCACATCGAAGCGGCCCTGGTTGATCTGGCGCACCAGCATCTTGACCGCCTGCATGACGTCCAGGGGCTCGAAGCCGGCGATGACCACCGGGCGCTGGTATTCCTCGGCGAAATATTCGTAGGGGCGTGAGCCGATGATGGTCGATACGTGGGCCGGGCCGATGAAGGCGTCGAGCTTGACGGTGCCCAATTCGCGGACCTCGGGGGAGTCGAGGATCTGGGTGATGGCCGAGGGGGTCAGGACATGGTTGCAGAACACGCTGAAATTGGTCAGCCCCAAGGCCTGGGCCTGCTTGACGGCCACGGCGGTGGGCGGCGTGGTGGTCTCGAAGCCGATGGCGAAGAACACCACCTGACGGTCGGGATGGGCCTGGGCCAGCTTGACCGCATCCATGGTCGAATAGACCATGCGGATGTCGCGTCCCTCGGCCTTGGCCTTCAGCAGGGACAGGCGCTTGGAGCCGGGCACGCGCAGCATGTCGCCATAGGTGCACAGAATCACGTTCTCCTGGCCCGCCAGCCAGATGGCGGCGTCGATGCGCCCCACCGGCAGCACGCAGACGGGACAGCCCGGCCCATGAATCATGCGCACATTGGCGGGCAGCAGATCCTCCAGCCCATAGCGCGAGATGGCATGGGTGTGGCCGCCGCAGAATTCCATGATGTGGTAGGTGCGGCCCGGCTCGGCCTCGGCCTTGATGGTCTTGGCGATGGATTGGGCGATGTCGCCGTCTCTGAATTCGTCGATGTATTTCAACCGACCATCTCCGGGCTCAGCTCACCCATCTCGGCGAACAGTTCCAGGGTGCGCGCCGCCTCCTCCGGGTCGATCACCGACAGGGCATAGCCCACATGGACGATGACGTAATCGCCCACCTTGACGTCGCTGACCAGGGCCAGGGATACCGTCTTGGCGATGCCGCCCAATTCCACCTTGGCGGAATCATCGGGCAGAAGTTCGGTCACCAAGGCAGGCAGGGCTAGGCACATCTTTGTCACTCCAATCGTCTTGTCATCTCGGGCCAAGCCGAGGGATCTCCGCCTGGACCGGCCTTGCCGATCCCGAGCCGCCAGGCCGGAACGAGATCCTGCCCTCGGCCCGGGGATGGCACGGTTGACACTCAACCCAACCCGGCGATCCAGGCCTGGCCCAGGGACAATCCGGCATCGCCGGGGGATAATCGGATGGCGGTCAGCGGCGTCAGGCCGGCCGCGCTCAACTTCTCCACCAGACCGCCGGTCAGCACCCGGTTGAGGAAGCAGCCGCCGCCCAGGGTCACATAGGAGGTGCCGGCGGCCTTGGCGGCTTCCATGACCCATTGGGCCATGGCCTCGATCATTGTGCCGTGGAACAGGTTGGCACCTCGGACCGGGTCGGCGCAAGACGCCAGACAGGCCAGCAGCGGCAGCAGGTCCAGAACGCCATCCTGGAGAATCCAGCCGGTGCCCAGCACTTCCGGCCTGGTGACCATCCGTTCCAGCGCCATGGGCGCCTGCCCCTCGACCTCGGCGATCAGGTGAACGCCCAGCATGCCGCAGGCGGCATCGAACAGCCGCCCGGCCGAGGAGGTTTCGGGGCTGTTCAGGCGCTTGTCCAGCATCTGGCCCAGCAGGGCGGCGGCGGGAATGTCGGCGAAGCGCGAAGCGATCTCGGCCCCGCGTCCCAGCCGGTGCAGGGCGGCGGCGGCCATGCGCCAGGGCTCGCGCGCCGCCTTGTCGCCGCCGGGCTGGGGCAGAAGGGCGAGGTGACCGAGGCGGCGGTAATGGGGACCATGGGCCAGCAGCAACTCACCGCCCCAGGACTGGTTGCCCGGCCCCAGGCCGAATCCGTCCAGGGACAGGGCCAGGACCGGGTCTTCGATCCCGTGCTCGGCGGCGATGGCGGCGGCATGGGCGTGGTGGTGCTGCACGCCCATCAGGGGCAGGTCCAGGGATTGGGCGTAGCGGGTACAGTGAAAATCGGGGTGAAGATCGTGGGCGACGCGGATGGGCGTCACACCGGCCTCGCGCACCAGCGCCGTTACGGAATCCTCGAACGCCTTGATGGAATCCGGCGTGCCGAGATCGCCGTGCAAAGGCGAGATCAGGGCCTCGGCCCCGCAGGTGACGCAAACGGTGTTCTTCAGGAAAGCTCCCACCGCCAGGACCGGCGCGACCTCGCGGGGCAGGGCGATGATTTGGGCGATGGCGGTCATCGCGTCTCCAGGCTGGCCTTGGCGGCGGCCAGCTTCGCTTCCAGTTGCGCGATCCGCTGGGCGACCATGCGGCGGCGGCCTTCGTTGATCCAGGCCAGCCATGCATCGAACCCCTCGCCGGTGCGGGCCGACAGCTGGATCACCACGATCTCGGGATTGACGCGCTTGGCGAACTCGATGCAGCGCGCCACGTCGAAATCGGTGTGGGGCAGCAAATCGGTCTTGTTGAGGATCATCATGGAGGCGGCGTGGAACATGTCGGGGTATTTGAGCGGCTTGTCCTCGCCCTCGGTAACCGACAGGATCGCCACCTTATAGGCCTCGCCCAGATCGAAGGCGGCGGGGCAGACCAGATTGCCCACATTCTCGATGAACAGCACCGAATCATCGGCGACGCCCAGCTTGGCGATGGCGCTTTCCACCATATGGGCGTCGAGATGGCAACCCTTGCCGGTATTGACCTGGATGGCGGGAATGCCGGTGGCGCGGATGCGGTCGGCGTCGAAGCTGGTCTGCTGGTCGCCTTCGATCACCGCCATGGGGTAGCGGCCTTTCAGGGCCTCGGCGGTGCGGCATAACAGCGTGGTCTTGCCCGAGCCGGGGCTGGAGACCAGATTGAGCGCGAAGACTCCGTGCTCGGTGGCCCAGGCCCGGTTGCGGCCGGCGAAATCGTCGTTGTGGGACAGAATGTCCTTCTCGATCTGAATGATGCGCTTTTGGCTCATGCCCGGCACATGCACCCCGGCGATGCCGCGGCCGTAATGGATGTCCTTGTCGGTATCATGGTCGTGGTGGTGGGGCTCGTGGCCATGGGGATGATCGTGGCTGTGGTCGTGGTCAGCGGATTGCCCCTGGCCACGGCGCCGAAGCAGAATTCCATGCTGTCGGGAACCACCGTCGACAATTCGCCGATTTCCAGCCACACCGTCTTGATGCGGGTGAAGCCGTGGGCCTCGGCCTGTTCCTCGAGGATACGGATCACGCCTTCGGTCAGGCTCATCTCATGCATGGGCGGCGATCTCCACCCGGCAGGGGACGCAGGGGTCGAGGGCGGCGGCCAGCAGCCGGGCCTTCGCCTCCAGATCGGTGCCGGCGGGGCTGCCCTTCAGGCTCCGAACCAGCGGCCCGTCGGGGTGGAAGTTCCACTCGGTGGGAGCCAGGATCCGGTAATCACGCAAGGTTCCGCCCTCCAACTCGACCCGATGCACCAACAGGCCCCTGGCGGCATCGACAATGCCGAGGCCGATCCCTTCGCCGGACCGGGCCGGGCCATGGCCGGAATCCTCACACAAATCCTGCACCAAATCTTCCTGTTCCTGCAATGCCGTCGCGATCTCGATCAGGCGGGCGGCAAAGCGCGAGGCCAGGCCGTTGCCGTATTCCAGCACCAGCCCGGCCATCACGGGATGGTTGACGAGGCGGGCCAGGGCGTTGGTCTCGAAGACATGGCCGCAGTAATGCGGCGCCCGGCAATAGGATCCATCACTGTCCGCCGCCAGCCGCTCGGCCAGATCGCGCGGTCCCGAATCCGGCATCAGCAGGAGTGGGGAGCGGCCGAACCCGCTCAAATTCCGGGCTTCCAGAGACGAGAGCAGGCGGGCGGCCACGCCGTCGTGACGGTGAATCCATGAGCGGAAGACCGTGTAATCGTCCAGCCATTCCTCGGGTGAGCCGCCGAACAGCCGTGCCGCCATGTCCTCGACCTGACGCAGAATTTCGGTCAGGGCGCCCCGGTCGGGCGCCAACCTGCCGCCGCCCAAGGCCGACCAGTCGCCGTCGGGATACAGCGCCCGCTTGGCAGCGGTGACCAGGGGGCGTAAAGGCCTGGCCTGGGCCAGATCCGCCTCCTCGCCCAACAGCGCCGGCCAGTCCTTGATGATGCCCATGGCATGTTCGGCGATGGTCTCGGCCAGCAGAAGAAAGCGTCTCGCCATGCGCTGGGCGGGGGCGGAAACGATGCCGGCGGCCAATTCCATGGCCTCCAGCCCGGCCAGGCCCTGGGCCGTGCCGCATAGGGAAAACAGCGAGGGCAGCAGAACCATGACCTCGGCCGGCGTACGTCCGGCCAGCAGGCGCGACGCCTGGGGCAGGCGGGTGGAGACCAGCGTCACGCCGCCCACCATGCATTCCCTGATCGTAAGAGTGACGGTGATGCCCGCTTCCAACGGCAGCATCAGGCCTGCCCGTTGGCCAGAACCTCGGTGAGGAAGGCCAGGGCCTCGGCGGCAATTTCGGGATCGACCTTCTCGGAGGCGAAAGCGCCGCCGGGGCCAAGGATGACGTAATCACCCACCGCGACCTCCTCGGTCAGCAGCATCAGGCTGGTGGTGCGCAGCGTCCCCAGGGAATCCACAATGGCCACGCAATTGTCGATGGCGGTGATGCGCGACGGCACGGCCATGCACACGATCAGGCAGCCTTGGGCAGGATTGTGACGCCGATCTCCGTCAGCTCGGCGACCAGCTTGGCGACCAGTTCGGGCAAGCGAGCCGCCACCGCCGGCGTGGGCTCCATGCCCAGGGCGAAGGATTCGGGCTCGACGCCGTAAAGGATGATGTTCTTGGGCAGCATGTCGTGGAAATTCAGTGCTCCCAGCATGTCGGAGAGGCCGACCTGATGGGGCGAGATCCGGGTCTTGAAGAAGGCGGGAATCTGGTCGCCGGTCAGGCGGGTGATGGTGCCCGGCTCCTTCTTCGAGCGCATGCAATCGGCGATGACCAGATAATCGGCGTTGGACACCTGATCCAGGCAATCCATGCCCGAGGTGCCGCCGTCGATGATCTCGACCTCGGCGGGCAATTCGTACAATTCCTCGAGCCGGTTGACCGCGTGGACCCCCACGCCTTCGTCCGAGAGAAGAATGTTGCCGACGCCCAGAACCACCACGCGCATGAACGGTCTCGCTTTCATGAATCTCCCCTCTCCCGACGGCGGGAGAGGGGAGGGATCAGACTACACTCAGAGGGCCTTGACCTGCACCACTTCCTTGTTGTCCTCGACCACGTGCACGGCGCAGGCCAGGCAGGGGTCGAAGGAGTGGACGGTGCGCAGGACTTCCAGCGGCAACTCGGCATCGGCGATGGGGTTGTCCATCAGCGAGGCCTCGTAGGGACCGATGGCATCGTTCTCGTCGCGGGGACCGGCGTTCCAGGTGGAGGGAACCACGCACTGGTAGTTGGCGATCTTGCCGTCGCGGATGACGGTCCAATGCGACAACAGGCCGCGCGGGGCCTCGTGGAAGCCGTAACCCATGACCTCGCCCTTGGGGAAGGTGGGCTTGTTGAAGGTCTTGAAGTCACCCTTGCCGATATTGTCGATCAGGGTCGACCAGTTCTGGGTCATCACCTCGGCCATGACGCCGGTGCGGATGGCACGGGCGGCATGACGGCCGATGGTCGAATGCATGGCCGTCAGCGGGATCTTGGAACCCAGCAGCGACGAGGCGGTATCGAGCACCTTGTTGGCATAGGTGATGGTCGGCTGGTGACCGGCGGCGATGCCGCACAGCACGTTGGCCAGCGGCCCCACCTGGGCGCGCTTGCCGTAGAAGGTCGGAGCCTTCAGCCAGGAATACTTGCCCTCGTCCTGGAAGTCGGTGTAGTGCGGCTTGGTCTCGCCCTTATAGGGGTGGAGGGGGCCGGGCTTGGAATATTCGTACCAGGCATGCTTGACCGATTCCTCGACACCGTCACGCAGGAAGGCATCGCCGAAGGCGGTGATGGGCTGGTACTTGGAGATGTCGGCGCCGGGGATATAGCCGCCGGGGGTCAGGAACTGGGTGCCCTTGGTATCCATGGGGAAATCGGGGCACGACAGGTAATTGGTGACGCCGGCGCCGTACTTGGTCCAATCGGCATAGAAGGCGCCGATGGCCGACACGTCCACCAGATAGACCTGACGGATGAAGTCGGACAGGGCGTCCATGTGCGGCTTCAGGGCCAGCAGACGCTCGACGGTCAGCACCGACTGGCTGTCGGTGGCGATGGGGTTGGAGACGCCGCCCACCGCCACGTTCTGGATATGCGGCGACTTGGAGCCCAGCAGGGTAACGATCTTGGAGGCGTGACGCTGGGCGTCCAGGGCCTGCAGATAGTGCGCCACCGCCATCAGGTTCACTTCCGGCGACAGCTTCATGGCCGGATGGCCCCAATAGCCGTTGGTGAACGGACCCAGCTGGCCGCTGCCGACGAAGGTCTTCAGCTTTTCCAGGGTCTGAGTCATGACGTGGCGGTTGTTGAGCGGCCAGTCGGACAGGCTTTCCGCCAGCTGGGCCGCCTTGAGCGGATCGGCCTTCAGCGCGCTGACCACATCCACCCAGTCGAGAGCCGACAGGTGGTAGAAGTGGACGATGGCGTCATGAATCGCGTGGGCCGCGATGATCATGTTGCGGATGTACTGGGCGTTGACCGGGATTTCCAGGTTCAGCGCATTCTCGACCGCGCGCACCGAGGTGATGGCGTGGACGGTGGTGCACACGCCGCAGATGCGCTGGGTGATGGCCCAGGCGTCGCGCGGGTCGCGGCCCAGCAGGATCAGCTCGACGCCGCGCCACATCTGGCCCGACGACCAAGCCTTGGTGACCTTGCCGCCGTCGACCTCGACGTCGATACGCAGGTGGCCTTCAATCCGAGTGATGGGATCGATGGTGATTCTCTTGGACAAGGCTCAGGTCTCCTTACTCGGCGGCCGAACTGGTCGAGTGGCCGGGAAGAATGGGGAATTTCCGGACGAAAATGATGTAGGCCAGCACTTCGATGGCGATCACGCCGATGGTGACCATCATCTCGGGGGCGCTGGGGAAGTAATGCCAGCCGGGGCCGGTATCGTAGGCCACCAGGAAGGCGTCGATACGGTACAGGATGGCGCCGGTCAGCATGCTGAGCGCGGCGGCCAGCAGCTTGGACAGACGCTTGCGGTTGGCGGGCGAAGACAGCACGAAGATCGGGTAGGCGAACACCGCCATCTCGATCAGGAACATCACGCTTTTGATGCCCGAGGTGAAGACTTTGAAGATGGCGCCCCGGACCACCAGATCGCCCAGGCGGATGACCAGATAG
>JACQAD010000025.1 GCA_016195125.1 Magnetospirillum sp. | reverse complement strand
GGACGGGCCGTTTGGCTATGCCCTAGCCGCCGACATGCCCCGTGACCAACTGATGGGGCTGGCCAAGGCGGTCTATCACCAGTTGGAAAGCTAGCTCCGCACCATCTGGAAAATGGATATCAGGAGCTCGAACAGGATCAGGCCGACGATGTACCACTCCACCTTCATGGAGGAGCGGGTCTGAATCAGGTCGAGCAGAGTCTCGGCGGTGTCGGAGATGACTTCCAGCTTGCGATCCAGCGCGCGATTGCGGCCGGTGAGGTCGTATTCGCGTTCAAGGCGGATGAACAGCCGTTCCAGTTCCGGCTTGATCCACAGTACTTCCGGGCTTTCCAGCAGTTCGACGCGGCCGACCATGCGATGCTCGGCCAGCAAGACCTCGCCGATCTGCGAGAGCAATTCCTTGGTCTTGAGTTTGCGAAGCGAGCCGCGACTGAGGGAGACCGCCAGGGGCTCGACGCTGTCGAAGACCTTGGCGATGCGGGTTTCGTAATGGGCCAGAACCAGATCGCGAGCCAGAACCTCCGCCACCAATTGCAGGCGCTGCGGACAGGAATCCGCCAGATAGACGATGCCTGACTGGTCGACCCGATCCTCGCAGCCGGGCTCGATCTGGATCTGCACGGTCTCGCGGCCCTGGACCGGCAACGGGTCGGCCACCAGCTTGGCCAGGGAGGCGAGAAAGACTGCCTCCTCCATGGGCTCCAGTCCCATCAGGACCACCACGCCATAGCGGAACAATACGGCATCACCACGCCCTCTTCCAGCCGCCTGGTGTCCAGGCGCTCGCCCAGCAACAGGACTTGGACGGTCAGGAGGCGCGCAATGGCATCGGCAGGGACGGGGGCCGCATTGGAAAGGGTCATCTGGAAGGGCTCGGTTCGGCAAATGGGGCTAAGAGTATAGCACCGACCTTCCGGTTCGCCGCCCTTCGCCGCTCATTTCATCATATTTTCACGAAATGCAGGGGGCTGACTCCCGGTTTGTGCATAGGCTGAATGAAACGAAATGTGTTAAAGCGGTATTAGACGTACATATCATGTGCAGCCCCCGCCTAGAGGACAAATTCCGTGAGCCTTCGCAATTCCCGCATCGGCAGCCGCATTGTCGCGGGCATTCTGCCGGTGGTCATCTCCTTGTTGCTGTTGTCCATGTGGCTGGTTCGCCAGGACATGATCGCCGCGGAGCGCGGTCGCGTGCTGACCGGATTGGCCGAAGTGGCGGTAAGAGCCAATGCGGTGGTGCACGAGCTGCAGCGCGAGCGTGGTTCCTCGGCCCTATTCCTGGGCAGTAAGGGAGCGCAGTTCGGAGGCGAATTGGCCGAGCGGCGCAAGGCTTCCGATGCCAAGGTGGCGGAATTCGAAGCCGGCCTGACAGAGTTGGAACCTGCCACCGCCGAAGCGATGGGGGCCGGCACGCTTGATGCCGTGCGTGACTCCCTGCGCCGTCTTCCCGACCTCCGCCGTCGGGTCGACAGCCTGGACATCAAGGCGATCGAAGCCGTGTCCACCTATACCGAAATCATCCGCCGCCAGATCGCCACGGTGGCGCGGGTCGGTATCGTCAGCCCCGATGCCGAGACCGCCAAGCTGATTTCCTCTTATGTGGCGTTGACGGATGCCAAGGAAAGCGCCGGTCTCGAGCGCGCCACCGGGTCCGCTGGATTTGCCGCCGGAAAGTTCGAGCCGCTCTTGTATCGCCGCTTCGTGGAATTGGGGGCCGAACAACGTTCGTCCTTCTCGGTCTTTCTGCGCTATGCCTCGCCGGAATCGGCGGCTTCCCTGAAAGCCGCCCTGGTTACCGAGATCGAGGAACCGGTGGCCCGCTTGCGGGGGATTGCCATCGACTCGCTTACCAGCGGCAGCGTCGGTGAGGTCACCGGCCCCGTTTGGTTCGGCGTCTCCACCAAGCGCATTGATGCCCTGAAGACGGTCGAGGATCATATCGGCCAGGAGATCCACGCCCAGGCGACCAAATTGCGCGAAACCGCCCGCCGGTCGCTGCTGCTTCTGTCCCTGGGTCTCGCTGCCTTGCTGCTGTTTACCGGCATGATCATGGTGGCGGTGGTGCGGTCCATCGTCCGGCCGGTGACGGATCTGGCCCAGGCCATGACCAAATTGTCGGAAGGCGATTTGTCCATTCGTCTCGACGGGGCCCAATTCAGCGATGAGATCGGCGAGATGGTGAGGGCCACCCAGATCTTTCGCGAGCACAGCGAGGCGCGCCAGCATCTGGAGGCCGAGCAGGCGGAATCCCAGCGTCTGGCCTCGCAGCACCGCCAGGAGATGTTGCGTGATCTGGCCGATCATTTCGAAGCGACGGTAAAGGCCAAGGTGGCCGAGGTCGGCACCTCCACCACCGCCATTCGGGCCACCGCCCAAATCATGGCCAAGCGCTCGGAGGCAAGTGGCGGCCGCTCCCTGGATGTGGCCGAGGCCTCCAGGCAGACCACCGAGCGTGCCGACGTGGTGTCCGAGGCGACCCGGCAACTGACCCTGTCGGTTAACGAGATCGCCCAGCAGGTTGGTCATGCCACCCAGATCGCTCGTCTGGCCGTGGACAATGTCAGCACCACCACCAGACAGATGCATGAATTGTCCCAGGCGGTTCAATCCATCGGCGATATCGTCAAGATGATCAGCGACATTGCCGCC
>JACQAD010000347.1 GCA_016195125.1 Magnetospirillum sp. | reverse complement strand
GCGCCGAAGGCCAGATAGGTGGCCAGCGACAGCAGCGGCAGACCCAGGACGATCACCACCACCAAGGCCATGCCTCGCCTGGCGGGCGCGGCGGCGGCCACCACCGGCCCTTCGCCGGCGGCCAGCATGCGGCGCTGGATCTCGGTGCGCGCCGAGGCCGCCTGATCGGCGTTCATCAGGCCGCGCTCGATGTCCCGGCTGATCTCGGCCAGTTGGTCCTTGTAGACCATCAGGTCGTAATCGGCCCGCGCCGTCATCAGGGGCGCGCTCTTCGACAGCAGGGGACGCAGCAGCACCGCCAGGGTCAGGGCCAGCATGGCGGCGAAAATGATCCAGATCACCGCTCCGACTCCTTCAACAGCTTATCCAGGCGTTTTTGTTCCTCGACACTGAGCGGCGGCGGCGGAGCCGCCTCGGCGGTGCGGCGGCGGCGGTAGAACCCGACGATCACCGCCAGGGCGCCCACGAACAGGGCGACCGGCCCCAGCCACAGGGCCAGGGTACTGGCCTTGAAGGGCGGCTTGAGCAGCACGTAATCGCCATAGCGGTCGACCACGAATTTGCGCACCTGATCATCGCTGTCGCCCTTGGCGATCCGCTCGCGGACGATGACGCGCAGATCCTTGGCCAGGTCGGCGTCGGAATCGTCGATGGACTGATTCTGGCAGACCAGGCAGCGCAGATCCTTGCCCAGTTCGCGTGCGCGGTGCTCCTGGGCCGGGTCTTTCAGCATCTCGTCGGGATTGACGGCGAAGGCGGGGGCGGAGAAGGACAACAGCGCCAGGGCCAGAACCAACCTTCTCATTTCTTCTCCAGCTCCCGGATGATGGGCAGCAGCGTCTTGGCCCAGAGTTCGGGATTGATGGGCCCCACATGCTTGTAGCGGATCACGCCGGCCTTATCGACGATGAAGCTTTCCGGGGCGCCGGTGACGCCGAAATCCACGGCGGTGCGGCCCGGCGGCGGATCGACGCCCACCCGCTCGTAGGGATCGCCGTTCTTTTTCAGCCAGGCCGCCCCCAGAACCGGGTCGTCGCGCCAGTCGATGGCCTGGATGACCACGTCGCCGCGCTTCTTGATCTCCATCAGGTAGGGATGCTCCTGGACGCAGGAGATGCACCACGACCCGTAGATGTTGACCAGGGAAACCCGTCCCTTGAGGTTGTCGGTGGACAGACCCGAGGCCTCGCCGCGTCCCGGCAGGGGCGCCAGATTCATCTCCGGCACCGGCCGATCGATCAGCACCGAGGGAATGTCGCGGGGGTTAAGGGTCAGCCCCTTCAGAAAGAACAGGGCCAGCACCGCGAAAATGGCCACCGGCAGGAGAGTGAGCAGACGACGCATGAGAGCTTCTTCCTTCTCAGGCCTTGGCGCCGGCCGCCCGTGCCGGGGCACCGACCCGGTGGCGGCGGTCGGCCAGGGAGATCAGCCCGCCCAGCACCAGCAGGGCGCCGCCCGCCCACAGCCAGGGAATGCAGGGATTGAAGTACAGTCGGGTGACATACCCCCCTTTGGCGTCGGCATCGCCGATGACCACGTAGAGGTCGCCCAGCAATCCCGAGCGGATGGCCGCCGTAGTGGTGGGGCGCGGCGGCTGGCGGTACTGGCGCTTTTCCGGCTGCATCACGTCGATGACTTTGCCGTCCTTGGAGATCTCGAAGGTGGCGCGGCTGGCGGTGTAATTGGGACCGGGCACCTCGTCCACGGCTTTCAAGGTGATGCCGAAACCGCCGACCATGATTGTCTCGCCCATCTTCTGACTCTGGATGTGCTCGGTGGTCCAGGCCGACGAGGCGGTCAGGCCGACGATGAACACCGCCAGGCCGAAATGGGCCAGCAGCATGCCCCACGCCGAATTGGGCAGGCGGGCGGCACGGCCCAAAGCCTGGGAGGGACGGGCGAACAGCCCGATCCGCTCGGCGAAGTCCAGCAGCGTCCCCAGGCCCAGCCATACCGCCAGGGCGAAGCCGGCCCCGGTCCACCACGGACCGGCGGAACCGCCTTGGAGGAACCACACGGCCATGGCGGCCGCCACGGCCAGCGCCGCGACGAATTTCAGCCGCCCGAGAACCCCGGCCAGATCGCCCCGCTTCCACGACAGCATGGGGGCGGCGGCCATCACCAGCACCATGGGCGCCATCAGCGGCAGGAACACGGCATTGAAGAAGGGCGGCCCCACCGAAACCTTGCCCAGATTCAGCGCGTCGGCGATCAGCGGATACAGCGTGCCCAGCAGCACGGTGGCGGCACCGGTGGCCATCAGCACGTTGTTGAGGAGAAGCGCCCCCTCGCGCGAGATCGGCGAGAACAGCCCGCCCATCTTCATGGACGGCGCCCGGACGGCGTAAAGGGTCAGCGAACCGCCCACCGCCAGACACAGCAGCAGCAGCACGAACACGCCCCTGGCCGGATCGGTGGCAAAGGCGTGGACGCTGGTCAGCACCCCCGAGCGCACCAGGAAGGTGCCCAGCAGCGACAGGCCGAAGGTGACGATGGCCAACAGGATGGTCCAGCTTTTCAGGGCGTCGCGCTTTTCCACCACGATGGCCGAATGCAGCAAGGCGGTCCCGGCCAGCCAGGGCATGAACGAGGCGTTCTCAACCGGATCCCAGTACCACCAGCCGCCCCAGCCCAGGGTGTAATAGGCCCACCACGAGCCCAGGATGATGCCCGAGGTCAGGAAGATCCAGGCGGCCAGGGTCCAGGGGCGCACCCAGCGGGCCCAGGCGGCATCGACGCGGCCTTCCAGCAGGGCGGCGATGGCGAAGGAAAACGCCATGGAGAACCCCACATAGCCCAGATAGAGGAAGGGCGGATGAAAGGCCAGCCCCGGATCCTGGAGCATGGGATTGAGGCCCTGGCCGTTGACCGGCGGCGGCTCCAGCCGCGCGAAAGGGTTGGAGGTGATCAGGATGAAGGCCAGGAAGCCCACCGCGATCATGGCCTGCACCGCCAGGGCGCGGGCCTTCAGGCCCGGCGGCAGATTGCGGCCGAACAGGGTCACGGCGAAACCGAACAGCGACAAAATGGTGATCCAGAGGAGCAGCGACCCCTCGTGATTGCCCCAGACACCCGCCACCTTGTAGAGCATGGGCTTGTCGGTATGGCTGTTCTGGGCGACGTTCATCACCGAGAAATCGCTGGTGACATAGGCGTTGGTGAGCGCCCCGAAGGCAACGGCGATGAACAGGAACTGCAGGGACGAGGCCGGGCCGGACACGCCCATCCAGGCGGCGTTGCCGCGCTTGGCCCCGATCAGCGGTACGATGGCCTGCACCAGGGCGACGCACATGGCCAGCACCAGGGCGAAATGCCCGATCTCGGCGATCATTGGATTCGTCCTCGTCCAAAGGGCGGGAGACGATACTCCCCGCACTCGTCATTCCCGCGGCAGCGGGCATCCATGGTTCCGCTAATTCCGTCGTGAATGGTACGCATCGGTCCTATCCCGGCATGAGCCCCCACCCGCGCGGGGGTGACGAAAGAACGGGCCGGGGCGGCGAAACTGGGAATCACCCTCAGTTCTTCTTGCCGTCGTTCCACTGGCCGGACTTCTTGAGGGCGTCGGCCACTTCCTTGGGCATGTATTTCTCGTCGTGCTTGGCCAGCACTTCCGAGGCCTGGAACTGGCCGCCCTTCTCCATGCGGCCTTCGACCACCACGCCCTGACCCTCGCGGAACAGGTCGGGCAGGATGCCGGCATAGGCGACCGGAATGGTGTTGCTCAGGTCGGTGACCTTGAAGATCACGGTTTTGCCGTCCTTGGCGACACTGCCCTCTTCCACCAGACCACCGACCCGCATGCGCCGCCCCTCGGGGATGCGCTGGGTGATGATGTCGGTGGGCGAATAGAAATAAACAAGGCTGTCGGAGATGGCGGTCAGCACCAGGGCGACGGCGCCACCCAGGGCCAGCATACCGAGAAGGACGAAATACAGCCTGCGTTGCTTGCGGGTCACTCTTGGCTCTCCGACGAATTGCCGTTGCGGCGGCCACGGCGGGCCTGCTGCAGAACATCCAACTCGGCTTCGTTCTTCCGGGCCGCCGCCAGGGAGGCCAGCAGAACCAGAAGCAGCACCACGACGCTGATGCCATAGGCCGGCCAGATGTAACCGCCGTAGCCGCCCATATGCAGCATTGTCTGGATCGATTCCATGACGTTGGTCACTCCGCTTGCGCCGCCGCGTGGATCTGGGCCATGCGGATCACCCGGATCTTCTGGGCGGCGATCTCGGCCCGGCCACGCAGGATCAGGATACAGACCCAATAGGCCTTGAAGCCCAGCGCCATCAGCAGCAGCGGCACCAGCATGGAGGCGTCGATGGCGGGGCCGCCCATCTTCACCACGCTGGCGGGCTGATGCAGGGTGTTCCACCAATCCACCGACCACTTGATGACGGGAATGTTGACGGCGCCCACCAAGGCCAGGATGGCGGCGGCCTTGTGACCGCGCTCGGGATCGTCGAAGGCGTTCACCAGGGCCATGTAGCCCAGATAGAGGAACAGCAGGATCAGCATGGAGGTCAGGCGCGCGTCCCAGGCCCACCAGGTGCCCCACATGGGCTTGCCCCACAGACTTCCGGTCAGCAGGCACAGGAAGGTGAAGGCGGCGCCCACCGGCGCGGTGGCCTTGGCCAGCAGATCGGCCAGGGGATGCTTCCAGATCAAAGCCATGGCCGAGAAGACCGCCATGGCCACATAGCAGAACATCCCCATCCAGGCGGCGGGGACGTGGACATACATGATGCGCACGCTCTCACCCTGCTGATAATCGGCGGGCGAACCGAGCAGGGCGAAGTACAGGCCGGCGGCCAGACTGAGCAGGGCGATGGCGGCCGACCAGGGCAGGATCACCTTGGCGAGGCGCAGAAAGCGGGCGGGATTGGCGAAGCGATGCATGGCGCCTCTTCTTTAGCCTGCTTCCAGGCGCATTTCCAGCGGAGTCGAATGACGGATTCTTCATGATCGGCAGGGGAGGGGGAAGGCTACACCCTCTCTCCGACGGGCAGCTTCCGTATCCTCTTGCCGGTGGCGGCGAAGATGGCGTTGCACAGCGCCGGGGCGACGGGCGGCACGCCGGGCTCGCCCACGCCGGTCGGCGGCGCCTCGGAGGGCAGGATATGAACCTCCACCTTGGGCATCTCATCCATGCGCAGGCAGCGGTAATCGTGGAAGTTGGATTGCTCGGCCCTGCCATCCCTGATGGTGATCTCGCCGAACAGGGCCGCCGACAGGCCGAAGGCGATGCCACCCTCCATCTGGGCGCGGATCACGTCGGGGGTGACGGCGATCCCACAATCCACGGCGCAGACCACCCTGTCGACCTTGATCTCGCCCTTGGCGCCGACGCTGATCTCGACCACCTGGGCGACGAAGGAGTGGAAGGATTCGTGCACGGCCAGACCGCGCCCCTTGCCCGGCGGCAGCGGATTGTCCCAACCGGCCTTGGCGGCGGCCAGTTCCAGCACGGCGAGATGGCGGGGCTGACCGGCCAGCAGAATCCGACGCAGCGCCAGCGGATCCTTGCCGCCGGCCTGGGCCACTTCGTCGAGAAAGCATTCGGTGGCGAAGGCGGTGTGGCTGGACCCCACCGAGCGCCACCACAGCACCGGCACCGGCAGTTTGGGCGAGTGCAGTTCCACCTTCAGATTGGCGATGGCATAGGGCAGGTTGGCGGCGCCTTCCACCGAGACGAAGTCGATGCCGTTCTTGATCATGGCGGCGAAAGGCCCACCCTCCAGGATGGACTGGCCGACCAGACGGTGGCGCCAGGCGGCGGGCATCCCCTGCTCGTCCAGGGCCGCCTCGAAACCGTGCAGGAACATGGGCCGGTAATAGCCGCCCCGAATGTCGTCCTCGCGGGTCCACATCAGCCGCACCGGAGTGTTGACCGCCTTGGCCACCTCGACCGCCTCGACGATGTAGTCCGAGGCGGGATTGGCGCGGCGCCCGAAACTGCCGCCGGCATAAAGGGTGTTGATCTCCACCTGCTCGGGGGAAAGACCGGCGGCCTTGGCGGCCATGGCCTGGTCGTGAGTCTGGAACTGGCAGCCCGCCCAGATCTCGCACTTGCCCGGCGACAGGCGGACCACGCAGTTCAGCGGCTCCATGGGTGCGTGGGCCAGATAGGGCACCTCGTAGACGGCGGACAGGCGCCTGGCGCCGCGAGCCAGGGCCGCCTCGGCATCGCCCTCGTCGCGGGCCGGCATCCCGGTGCGCCCCAGCAGGGCGGTCCACTCGCCGCGGATGGTGTCCGTGGATGGACGAAGGGCGGGCTCGGCCCACTGAATCTTCAGGGCGTCACGCCCCTTCATGGCCGCCCAGGTGGAATTGGCGGCCACGGTGATGCCGGAGGAAATGGCGACCACCGCCTCGACGCCGGGTACGGCCAGGGCGGCGCGGCGGTCATAGGACACGACCTTGGCCCCGAACACCGGCGCCCGCGCCACCAGGGCGGTCAGCATATAGGGAAAGCGCATATCCAGGCCGTAGCGGGCGCTGCCGTCGATCTTGTCGCGGGCATCCTTGCGCTTGACGCCATTCCGGCCGATCAGCCGGAAGTCCGAAACGGGCTTGAGCGGCGGCGAGGCCGGCGGCGTCAGCAGCGCGGCGGTGGCCACCAATTCGCCATAGGGAAGGGTGCGGCCGCTGCCCATATGGACGATGCTGCCGTTCATGGCGATCAGGGCGCCCCGATCCACCCGCAGCAATTGCGCCGCCGCCTCGATCAGCATTTCGCGGGCCGCCGCCCCGGCCTTGCGCAATTGCTCCCAGGAATTGGCGGTGGCGGTGGAGCCGCCGGTGCCCTGGCTGGGGCCCCAGAACAGATTATTATAGCGCTTGGCATCGGCCGGAGCGAACTCGACCCGGATGGACGCGGGGTCCACTTCCAGTTCCTCGGCCACCAGAACCGGCAGGCCGGTGGCGACGCCCTGGCCCATTTCCAGATGCTTGACCGTTACCGTGACCCGCCCGTCGACCCCGATGGCAACGAAGGCGTTGGCGGCCAGTTCCGCCGGTTCGCCGCCGCCGCTCTGTCCGGCCTTGGCCTCGGCCACCGCCAGACAGAGCCCGGCGCCGGTCCCGGCCGTCACCACCAGGAAGGAGCGGCGATCCATCAGGCCGGCCCGCTTCATGGGCCGCCTCCCAGCCGCTTGGCGGCCAGATGGATGGCGGCCCGAATGCGCTGATAGGTGCCGCAGCGGCAGAGATTGCCGCTCATGGCGATATCGATGTCGCTGTCGGACGGCTTGGGGATGCGGCGCAGCAGGGCCTGGGCGCTGACCAGCTGGCCGGACTGGCAATAGCCGCATTGGGGAACGTCCAGCTCGATCCAGGCGGCTTTCAGATGAGTGGCAATGGTATCGGTCATCCCGGTCAGGGTGACGATGCGCCGGCCGCCGATCTCCGACACCGGCAATTGGCAGGCCCGCACCGATTCGCCGTCCAGCAGCACCGAGCAGGCGCCGCACAGGCCCTGACCACAGCCATACTTGACCGCATTCATGCCCAGCTGGTCGCGCAGCACCCACAGCAGGGGAGTGTCGGGCGTGGCATCGACCTTATGACGCTCGCCATTGACGATCAGAGAGAACATCGACCGCATCCCTTCCGCCTTGGAAGGATTTCAGGCTTACCCCCAACCGCGCCGCCGGGCAAGCCTTAAGAGATTGCTAACCACGGCCGTGGTTGCTGGTGATGGATGGGTGGCATTGTACAGGAGCCCCGCATGTCGAGACTATTCGCCCTGGCGTTGATGATGCTGGCCTGCCTGACCGGCGGCGCCCAAGCCCAACAGGTCACCGACCAGACCATGATGGTCGGCAAGGCCGTCAGCGTGGTCGAACGCCTGCGCGCCGATCCCAATTTCAGTTCCCAGATGAACGACCTGCTGGGCCGGGCCCGCGCCGTGCTGGTGGTACCCGATCTGGTCAAGGGCGGCTTTATCCTGGGCGCCCAATACGGCACCGGCGTGCTGTTG
>JACQAD010000346.1 GCA_016195125.1 Magnetospirillum sp. | reverse complement strand
CAGGGCGGCGGGGGTGCCGGCGGGACAGACCAGTTCGGGGCGCTGCAGAGGGCTGACCGAGGCCATCACGCCGCTCCCCCGCGCCGTGCCGCCTTGCGCAATTGCTTCAGCTCGCCTTCCAGCTGAGCGATGCGGGCGCCCTGATTGGTGACGTCCTTGACCGCCGGGGCGATGATGGCGGCACGCAGGGTCTCGAAATCCTCGCGCATGCGGCCGACCAGACCGATGGCGGCCCCGGCCAGCCCCTTGAACGGCCGGGCCAGCGGCCCCAGTTCCTGGCTGATATCCTCGATCAGGTCGATGCCGGCCCCGTCGATGGCGTTTCTCAGCGCCACCACCACTTCGGTGTCGCCTTCGATCACCAGGCGGCGCGAGAAGAACAGGGCGTCGCCGTCCACCTTGCCCTCGGCCAGGGCGATCAGCATCTCCAGCGGGCCATGGATCGTGGCGGCCACCTCGGCAGGATCGATCTCGCGGCGCACGGTCAGGCGCGGCTGCTGGGGATCGGGGTCCAGCAGGATCACGAAGGGCAGGTCCACCGGGTCGATGGCCACCGGCTTGTCGGCATAATCGGCCATGCGCTCGAGAATGTCGGGATGGCGGCGACGCACCACCCTCAGCATGGCGTCGAACAGCGGCTGCAGGGCCGCCGGACGGAGCGGCTTGAGCGCCATGCCCAGTAACAGCACCGGCGAAAACGGCGGTGTCACCGGCGAGGCGGTCGAGCGGGCATGAGCGTGCGACATCTGATTGCGGCCCTCTTCCTGGAGACAGGCATTCTGCCCAGCGGTCATAGACCCGCTCATTGACCGCCGTCAAGGGATCGGCGTTTCCCACTGGGGTAATGGCCCGACCAACTCTTGGCCCTCCCACACATGGATGGCCGCGCGGGGCTTGGCAGAAGCGCGCCGGATGGCATACCCTTAGCCCCGCACTTATTTCCAGGGGAGCATGATGAACATCGACGTCGACCTGAGCCCGATCACAGCGCTCATCATCGACGATTCGCGCTATGCGCGCTCGTTCATCAAGACCGCGCTGCAATCCTTCGGCGTCAAGACCATCCTGGAGGCCGGCGACGGCCCGTCCGGCCTCGAGATCCTGGGCAAGCAGCCGGTTCATCTGGTCATCGTCGATCACGACATGGCGCCCATGGACGGCATCGACTTCACCCGCTTCCTGCGCAGCGGCGACATGGTCGGGTGCAACGACGTGGCCGTCATCATGATGAGCGCCGAATCCGCCTCCGAGGTGGTGATGCAGGCGCGCGGCGCCGGAGTCACCGAATTCCTGGTCAAGCCCATGTCGACGGATTCGCTGTTCCGGCGCATCCGCAACGCCCTGGTCAATCCCAAGGCCTTCGTGCGCAGCCCCACCTTCACCGGCCCCGATCGCCGCCTGCTGTCGCGGCCGCCTCCGGGGGTCAAGGAGCGTCGGGTGGCGCCGCCCCTGGCCAGGCCGCTGCCCCTGGTGATGCCCAAGGGCCAGGTGGTGGCCAAGCCCGCCGCCGCGCCCCACGCGCCCGTCACCCAGGCGCCCAAGCCCGCCCCCGAGCGCACCGGGCGCAAGAAGTTCCATGCCGGCCAGATCGTCTTCAGCGAAGGTGATGCCGGCGACATGGCCTATGTGGTGGAAAGCGGCAAGGTCTCCATCTTCAAGACCATCAACGGCCAGAAGGTGGTTCTGGGCCAGATCGGCGCCAATGGCGTGTTCGGCGAGATGGCGCTGATCGACAACGAGCCGCGCATGGCCTCGGCCATGGCCGCCGAGGATACGCTGTGTCTGGTCATTCCCATGTCGGCGCTGAAAGCCCAGATCGGCAAGACCCCCGATCTGGTGATCCTGGTGCTGGAAACCCTGTTGCACGACATCCGCAAGATGGGCCGTGAATTGGGGCAGGTGCGGTCCACTCTGGAAAAGCGCCGTTCCGGCAAGTGATTCCTGCCGGAAGCCTTGGGGCGGCCATCAATCGTCCGAGGCGAAGCGATCCGAGGACAGGGGTTGCGGCTGCACCGGATCGTCGGGCAGGGGCGAGAGTGAAATCTCGGCGATCTTGGTCAGCGAGCGGACAGAATTGGCCGACAGATACTTGAAGGTCAGGGTCACCGGCAGCACCGACGCCTGCATCTCGTCCATGAAGATGCCGCAGCCGCGCGAGTATTTCGAGCCGGTGGCGAATTCGATCCGGTAGACGCCGTCGGGGATGCCGCCGATGCCGATATGGTAGGTGGCGGGCACGTAGAACGCCGTCACCGTGTTGCCGGCCAGGGTCTTCAGCTTGACCACGCCGTCGCGGCGACCCTCGTTATGGACCAGCAGGCGATGGTCGCCGCTGACCCGCCGGGTGAGGATTTCCCCGGCCCCGGGCAGGGCGCCACGGTTCTCGGAACACCATTGCGTCTTGAATCGCGCCCCCGAGCCGGCATAGAGCGAGCGGGTCTCGACGAACCCGTCCAGACCCGACGGCGTGCGGACCTTGACCCATTCGGCATCGGCGGGATCGGCGGTGACCTCGACGGTGGTGAAGCGGTCCAGCAGGGTCAGGACCGGAGCCCCCGCCAGGGGGGCCATGCGCACCTTCAGCCCGTCGATGGCCACGTGGCGGATCTCGCCGCTCCGGGCCGGCTGCATGGCGATGCTGCCCGAGGTGGAGACCGGCTGGTCCCAATCGCGACCAGCACAACTACCACCCGCCCGCGATCGACGGGCAGCCAGGCGAAGCCTCTGCCCTGCAACGCCACGCAGCGGGCCAGTTCCAGCTCGCCCCGTCCCAGGAAGGCGCGGCCCTGGCGGATCAAGACCCGTGCATTCTCATGGCGGGGCTTGGAGCCGCCCAGCAGGTTGCGCAGCAGCGCCAGGGGCGCCAGCAGAAGTCCGGGAATGGACCACCATCCCCACAGCCAGGTGATGACCGAGGCCTTGACGGCGGCACGATCGGCGCATGCCCGGCAAAAAATTCCCTCCAGCCGGCCATTTTTTGCCCACACCAGATAGGAGCGGACCCAGGGATAGACCACGTAGCGGGGCTGGGCGGTCAGGGCTCCGCAGGAGCAGCAGGCGATGGGCGCACCGGCCACCGAGGCATCGTCGTCATGGCTGCTTTCATGGCCGGTCGTGTCGTATTCGGCACGGCGGACCACGTCCTTCAGCACCCCATAAGCCTCGATAACCCGTTGAAATTCCTCACGCGCCCGTTTGGAAGCATTGCGGTCGGGATGGACGCTCTTCACCCGCGAGCGGTAAGCACTCTTGATGGCGCCCAGATCCGCCCCCGGAGCGAGACCGAGGATCGCGTAATAGCCTTTGGGATCGCGCGCGAGGGTGTTCATGCCGGACT
>JACQAD010000345.1 GCA_016195125.1 Magnetospirillum sp. | reverse complement strand
GGTCGTCGCGCTCGATGGCGATCACCTGCCTTGCCCCGGCATCGAGCAGGGCGCGGGTCAGGCCGCCCGGCCCCGGGCCGATCTCGATCACGCTTCCCTGGGTGATGTCGCCGGCGGCCCGGGCGATGCGGCCGGTCAGGTTGAGATCGAACAGGAAGTGCTGGCCCAGCGACTTCCTGGCATCGAGTCCGTGGCGGGCGATGACATCGCGAAGCGGCGGCAGATCAGACATGGCGGGCGCGGTTGCCGGCGATGAAAGCGGCCATGGAGAGGGCGGCCAGCAGGCTGTCGGGTCTGGCCCGTCCGCTGCCGGCCAGATCGAAGGCGGTGCCGTGGTCGGGCGAGGTCCGCACGACGGGCAGGCCCAGGGTGACGTTGACGCCGCCATCGAAATCGATGGTCTTGATGGGGATCAGGGCCTGGTCGTGATACATGCACAGGGCCGCGTCATAGGTCTGGCGGGCGCGCCGGTGAAACAGCGTGTCCGACGGCAGCGGGCCGATGGCGTCGATTCCCTCGGCCCGGAGCCGGGCGACCGCCGGGGTGACCACGTCCTCGTCCTCGCGACCCATGGTGCCGCCTTCACCGGCATGGGGATTGAGGCCGGCCACCGCCAGACGGGGACGGTCGATGCCGAAATCAACCCTCAGCGCCCTGGCGACGACCCGTCCGGTCTCGACGATCATCTCGGCGGACAAGGTGGCGATGGCCTCGGCCAGTCCCAGATGGATGGTGACCGGCACCACCCGCAATTCGGGACAGGCCAGCATCATCACCTCGCGCGGGCCGGCGACGCCCAACAGGCTGGCCAGGAACTCGGTATGGCCTGGAAAGGCGAAGCCGCCCTGATACATGACCTGCTTGTGGATGGGATTGGTGACCAGCCCGGCGACGTCGCCACTCCGGGCCAGGGCCACGGCGCGTTCGATGGAGGCGCGCACGGCGCCGACATTGGCGGCATCGGGCTGTCCCGGCGCCACCGCCACCGGCACGGTCTGGGGCAGGACCGGCAGGCTGTGGGCAAACAGCGGCGCGGCCTCGGCGGCGGTGGAAACCTCCTGCACGGGAACCCGGAGGTCCAGCATTCGGGCCAGGCGCCGCAGCCGCTCGGGATCGTCGATGAGCACGAAGGGCGGCGTGGCGGTCTCGGCCCGTCCGGCCCAGGCCATCAGGGCGATGTCGCCGCCGATGCCGGCGGGCTCGCCCATGGTCAGGGCCAGCAGGGTCACAGCTTGAAATCGACGAAGGCGGCACGGCGCAGGTCGCGGAGGTAGCGGCGCGCCATCAGGTCCAGGCGCTCGTCCTCGATGGAGCGGCGGACATTGTCGCGGCTGGGCAACCCACCACCGCTGGCGGCACCGGTCTCGCGGGAGCAGACCATGACCACCAGCAGGGCGTCACCGGTATTCTGCGGCGCGCTGGCCTTGTTGATGGGCAGGCCGGTGACCAGATTGCGCAAATCCTGGGGCAGGATGGAGAGCGGCAGGTTGTCCTTGGTGCCCGAGCGCTCGGAATGGAGCTTGCGGCCAAGTTCGTCCATGTCGCGGCAGGACTTCAGGGGCGCGGTCAGTTCCGCCGCCTTGGCCATCAATTGTCCCATGGGCGGGGCGTTGCCGGTGGGGATGGGGAAGAAGACCTGCGACAGACTGAGGATGGGCTCGCCGACGCTGGCGCTCCCCACCTGACGCTTGTCCATGAGGGCGAGGATGGCATAGCCGGCACCGGTGCGGATCAGGGGGCTGACCTGCCCCTTTTCCATGCGCATCACCGGCTCCTTGATGTCTTCGTCCATGGTGGTGGCGTTGACCCATCCCAGAACGCCGCCGTTGCTGGCCGATGCACTTTGAGAGAACTGACGGGCCAGGGCCTGGAACGGGGCGCCGGCGCGCAATTGCTCCTGCAGGCGCTCTCCCAGGCGGCGGGCTTCCTCTTCCTGGCGCGCGGATTCCACCGGCAGGAAGATCTCGGCCAGCATGTATTCCGGCTGGCCCATCTGCTGCTTGAAATTCTCGATGCGCTCGGTGATCTCGTCCTCGCCGACCCGGATGGTGGGCTGCAGGGTGCGCATGATCAGCTTGACCCAGATGATGTCGCCGCGAACCTGTTCCTTGACCGCGTCGGGATCGACGCCGGCCTTGGACAGCGATGCCAGCAAGCCGCCCGGCGGCATGCGGTTCTGGTTCTCGATATTGGCGATGGAACGGGCCAGTTCCTCGGCTCCGACGGTGACCTTGAGGCGGTTGGCTTCCTGGGTCTGCAGCCGCTCGTCGACCATCTTGCGCAGCACTTGCGGCACGGCGCGGCGGCGGTTCTCGACATTGTCGGGCAAGCCGGAAATGACGATGGCCAGTTTCAGGCGGGCATCAAGGTCGCGAACCGAGATGATGTCGTCGTTGACCACGGCGGCGATGCGGTCCACCTCCTGGGCCGGGACGCGTCCGGCCGTCAGGCAGAGCGTGAAGAGTGCGGTCAAGACGACAGCAGCGCGAGCCAGCATCCTCGGTATCCTCTCAAGTGAAGGTCGGCTTCCCGGACTAGAAGACGCTGACCGGAGCCTCGCCCAGCGATTTCAAGACAACAGTCAGTGTCATACTGTATCCCGACAGCAGGCCGGGGAGGTCGCTATGATAGCGATTGAAGGCCCCGACGACAGCGAAACATTCATCGCTATACATGGCGTTGGCCGTCCAATTGACCGTGCCGCCCCCGACGGTCGAGTTCACCAGATCCTGCTGAAGGGAAAGGCTGCTCCGCCAGAATTGACTGAATTGCGACGAAGCCGTGTAGTTGATGTATTGCCGCTTGGCGTAGATGCCCGTGCTGGGAGACAACATGCCATAGGCTGTTCCGATATTGAGCGCGGGAGGGCCGATGGACAGTCCGGCCTCGTTGCGCCTGATGGCCAGGGTGTCCTTGTCCACCCGAATCCGGTCGTGGAAGCTCAAGGTCGAAGGAGTCGGGGCGACATCCACACGGCCGACATAGTCGGAAAGGGTATCGGCAAAGCCGCTGCCGGCCGCATAGGTCGAGTCCGGGTGGGCGCGCCAGCCTTGGGCCGCCTGGGCGACGATCGAGCCGCCGGTGGCCGGATAGGCGGCCCAACGCAAGCCGTAGGCGCCGCGGACGCCTCCCTCCACCCGATCAAGGCCGGGCAGGCGATTCGCCCGGAAGACATTGGTTTCATCCAACTCGAAATCCAGCGAATCCTCGTTGGGAATGCGCGGATCATTGCCGCCGATGGGGCTGGCCGCCACCATGACCATGGGTTCGATGACCTGGCTGACCTTGGTGCCGATGCGGCTGAGGGGCAGGCGCCAGTTCACCACCGCTTCGGGGATCGTCCGGCCGATATTGCCGCCGCCGCCGCCGGCGGCGCTGACATGGTCGGAATGGTAGCCGTCACCCCGGATTCCGGTGGAAATCGTATAGACCTCGCCCAAGGGGGAAATGAGCGGCAGGTTCCAGGCGACCTTCGAGGACAGACGCTGGGCCGATGGCCCCACCTGCCGCGTATAGGCCAGCATGTCGGAATCCGTGGTCCAATAGCTGCCGGCCCAACCTGGGCTGCTGATGGTCTTGTAGACCATGTGCGGCAGCACGACGGGGGATTTGCTGGCATCTTCGACCACGCGGGGGCCTTGGAACGACAGACTTTCCATCATGGCATAATTGCGCCGCCCAAAGCCTTCCACGTAGGGGCGGGTCAGCAGCCAGGGACGGTCTTCGTCCATTCGGACCCGGTAGAGCTGACGATAGGTCTGGTCGGATTGGTGCTGAACCTGCCAGCCCGCCCGCCAGGTGCTGTCCAATTCGACCAATCCCTTGGATTCCAGATGGCCGCGAATATCGCCGGTATACTTGTCCGCGGTGATGCTGGCCTGGGTCTTGGCCTCGCCATAGATGCCGCGCCAGCGATGCTGCCCCGACAATTGCATCCGCCGCATGAGGGCGCTGCCGGCATCGGTCGAGTTGGGTTCCTTGAACTTGCTGATCTCGTCGAGCATGAAACGGGGCGCCAGGGTGACGTCCTCGCTGTCGGACAGCACCATGAAATAGGGCGTGGCGATGGACGAGCCCAGCGTGCTGTTCATGCCGAAGGTGGGAGCGAGGAAGCCGCTCTGGCGCTTCACCGTCGGGTCGGGATGCGACATGTAGGGCGTATAGGCCACGGGAATTCCGGCGAATTCCAGCCAGACGTCGCGGTATTCGACCTGGGCCTCGGCCTGATTGTGGGTGACGCGCTCGGCCTTCATCTGCCACAGCGGCGTCCGGTCGGGATCATCGCGGCAGGGTTCGCAGGCGGTATAGACGGCACGGTCGAAATCGGTGCGGTCGCCGCCGATGCGCTGGGCGGTCAGGGCGGCCATGCGGGAGTTGTCGGCCAGGATGACCCGGATGTCGCGGGCGACGCCGTTCTTGAAATCGCCGGTCAGCTCGAAATACTCGGCATGGGTGATTTCACCCGACGGCTCGGTCATCACCACATTACCCGAGGCGCCCATCACGTCGGCCTTCAGGTTGTAGCTGACCGTGTCGGCGCTGATGGTGCGGCCGTCATGCATCATCTCGACGCGGCCCTTGGCGGTGACCACGTTGAACTCGCGGTCGTAGATCACCTGATCGGCGACCATGTGGACTGGCTCGGGATCGGCGCTGGTGGCGTTCCGGCTGCGCATCGCTCGGGGAACGACCCGGGGCGGCCGGTTCAGGCCGACGGCATCGCCCTCGTCGTTCTCTTCGCGGGTGATGATGGCGGGACGCTCGGCGCGCCTGGCCGAGCGGGTCATGGAGATGGCGGGGCTGGGCGCCGAGGCGGATCGCGCCGCCGGCCGGGCGGCGGCGGGCGGCGGGGCGCCGACGATGGTCGACGGAATGGCGGTGCTGCGTGGCGGCAGTGGTGCCGGCCCCTCATCCTCGCCCCAGGCCTGGCCCCAGGAGCCGGTCTCGGGATAGGCCTGCCCCATCTCGCCGGAGGGCAGGGGGGTGGCCGCCCCGGTTCCGGCCTGGACGGGCTGGGCCATGGGCCGGGCGGTGCTTCTGGGCAGGGCGGCGGCGGCGGGCGGCGGAACGTATTCGGGAGAGGCGGTGGCGGCCGGACGCGGCCGGGCGGGCGCCGGAATGGCCGGACGGGCGGCGACCGGATCATCCTCGCCCCAGGCCTGCCCCCAAGATCCGGCTTCGGGCCAGGCCTTCTGCTCGGTAATGGTGTCGGCGCGGGCCGCCGAGGACAGCGCCGTGGACGCGGTCAGCAGGGAGATCAGGAGAAGGTGGCGGGAAGCGGGCACGTATACCTCGACCGGGTCAGGCTGCCGCCGGGGCGACGCCGGTGCGGCGGCGTGGCCATGGCGGGCGCACCAGTACCCACAGGCCGAAGGCGATGGGTAAGGCGGCGTTGGCGTAGATGAGCGGAATGAAGGCCAGATTTCCCGACGACAGGTTCGACACCCCCAGGGCCAGGGCCTGGACCGCCACCATCAGGGCGGTGGAGATGATCACCTGCGGGGTCTGGCCCCGGCGGTCGAAGCCGGCGGTCAGCAGCACGGCGGCGGCCAGGATGGGAAAGCCCAGATTGTAGATGGGCGAGGTCAGGCGCGAATGCAGCTCGGCCTTGAAGCGGCGGTAATCGCCGGCATTGACCTCTTTCTCGTCGATGGTGAGCAGTTCGAGGGTCGAACGTTCGCGGGCATCGCGGAAGCGGTCGGGCTTGTTGCCGGTGGCGGTGTTGAAATCGACGGTATAGGAATCGAAGTTCAGCAGGGACAGCTTGCCGGTACCGGGAGTGACTTCCTGGCGGTTGCCCCGGACCATCAGCACCCGGGGGCCGGTCTCGGTATAGACCAGGGCGCCGCGCTCGGCCATCAGGGTGATGGCCCGCTGCGGGCTGCGCTTGTCGTGGACCAGCAACCCCATCAATTCGCCGTTGGGCGTGCGTGAGCGCACATAGATGGTCAGCCCCTCACCGAACTTGTTGAACATGCCTTCTTGCAGCAACACGTTGCCGATGTCGTTGCGGATGGTCCATTGCATCTCGTGGAAGCTTCGCACCGTGATCGGGATGATCCAGGTGCTCAGCAGCAGGCCCAGCGCGCTGGTGGCCAGCCCCAGGATGATGGCCGGACGCGCCAGGGCCAGATGACTGAGGCCGGCGGCGCGCAGCACGATCAATTCCCGATCCGCGATCAGCCTGTTGTAGGTGAAGAGGACCACGGCGAAAAGGGAAATCGGGATGATCACCACCAGGAAACCCGGCATCAGCAAGATGGTGAGCTTGAGGAACGAGCCCATGGACAGGCCCTTGTTGACGATCATCTCGACGAAGCGCAGCGACTGGGTCAGCCATAAGACACAGGTCAGCGCGATGGAGACGAACACCATCCCCACCAGCATCTGGCGCATTATATATCGCGTGATCCCCGACATGGGCCGGGATTATAGACATGGCCCGGCCATGGGAACAGCGAAAGGTGGGGCCGTTCCCCTAAGAAAGAATCTTCCCCGGATTCATCACGCCCTGGGGGTCGATGGCGGCTTTCAGCCGGCGCATCAGTTCCAGGTCCAGGGCGGGTTTGTAATGGGCCAATTCCTCGATCTTGAGGCGGCCGATGCCGTGCTCGGCGGAGATGGAGCCCTCCATCTCGACCACGATGTCGTGGACGATGCGGTTCATCTCGGCCCAGCGCGCCAGGAAGGCCTGCTTGTCCGCATCCACCGGCTGGGTCAGGTTGAAATGGGTGTTACCGTCGCCAAGATGGCCGAAGGGCACCACCCGGATGCCCGGCAGCGCCGCTTCCACCGCGCCGGTGCAGCGCCGGATCATCTCGGGCACCAGCGAGGTGGAGACCGAGACGTCGTGCTTGATGGATCCGCCTTCCTTCTTCTGGGCCTCGGGAATGGCCTCGCGGATACGCCACAGGGCGCGGCGCTGATCGCCGCTTTCGGCGATGACCGCGTCCAGCGCCTTTCCCTGCCCGAAGGCCTCCTCCAGCACGCCGTCCAGCGCCTCGCGCAGGCCGGAGGGCCGGGCCGAGGACAATTCCAGCAGCAGCATCCAGGCATGGGGCCGCTCGAACGGATCGCGCACTCCCGGCACATGGCGCATTCCCAGTTCCAGGCCGATCCGCGGTATCAGTTCGCAGGCGGTGACGCAATCGCCGCTGGCCTGACGGGCGGCGGCCAGCAGGGACAGGGCGGCATCGAGATCGGCCAGGGCCACCAGAGCGGTCTGGATGTCGCGGGGGCGGGGAAACAGCTTGAGCACGCAGGCGGTGACGATGCCCAGCGTGAGATCGGAAGAGC
>JACQAD010000344.1 GCA_016195125.1 Magnetospirillum sp. | reverse complement strand
GCGCCGGTCAGGCTGCCGCTCAGGACAGGCGCGTCATTGGTGCCGGTGATGGTGATGGATACGGCGGCGGGCAGGCTGAGGGCGCCTTGGCGGTCCACCGCTACCACCTGGAAGCCGTCGATGGCCGACTGGCCTTGGGCCAGACCAGCGGCGCCGGCATTGGGGGTGAAGGAATACTGCCCGCTGGCCGGATTGATGGTCACGCTGCCATGGGCGGTGGTCAGGCTATCCACCACCGTGGTGCCGTCCCAGAGGTGATAGGTGACCGCATCGCCGTGATCCGTATCGGTCGCGCTGACCGTACCGGTGCCGCCGGCATGGTCGGTGGCACCAACATTGCTGACGCCGCTGATGACCGGGGAATCGTTGCGGCCCTCGACGGTCACCGTCAGGCTCTGGGCGGTGATGCCGCCATGGCCGTCGGAAACGCCATAGGTGAAGGTGACGGACTCGCTGGTACCGACGGCCAGGTCGTTGAACTGGGCCGGGTTGAGGACGAGGGTGCCGTTGGTGTTGGTGAAGCTGACAGTCCGCCCGCCACTCTGCGCCAGATTGATGACGGCGAGCCCATTGCCGTCCACATCGCGTGCGCCCGACAGCAGATTGACCGACAGCGCCGAAGCATCCTCGTTGGTGGCGGCAGAGAGGGGGCCGCTCAGAATCGGGGCGTTGTTGCGGCCATCCAGCCAGATTGTGCGGTCATCCAGGCGGATGCTTTCCACTCCGGTCAAAACGGCCGAATCGCCGTGACCGTCAGAGACCGTCCAGGTGGAGCCCGTGTGGGAGAACTGATAGAGGCTGACATTGCCGGTCAGCACCAGGGTATCGTTGCCGCTGCCGCCATCGATGACGTCGTTGCCGACAAGCCCGACAAAGACGTCGTCGCCGATTCCTCCCGACAGCTTGTCGTTACCCGCGCCACCGATCAGGGTATCGTTGCCGGCGCCCCCCGACAGGGTATCGTTGCCGGCGCCGCCATCTAGAATATTGACCCCATCATCGCCAAGGATGACGTCGTTACCCGTGCCGCCGGTGACGTTCTCGATACTGATCAATTCGTCCTTGTCGCACTTGGAACCGACCAGAGTGGCGCCGTGCTCGCGCAGATCAACCGACACCGCCTGCGAGCCGGTATAAACCACGGTATCGTTGCCGCTGCCGCCGTCGATGACGTTGCCCGAGGGGCCGGTCACCTTGAAGGTATCGTTGCCGGCTCCCCCCATCATCACCGCCTTGGTGCCGGTGCTGATCAGGATGTCGTCGCCGGAATTACCGAACAATTCATTGTGGGAACCGCCGACGGCCGTCAGCACGTCGTTGCCGGTACCGCCGCGCAATTGGTTGTAGCTGCCGGTGGCAGTGATGGAATCGTTGCCGGCACCACCCCTCAGATCGAGATGATTGCCGGTGACGGTGATGACGTCGTTGCCGGGCGTACCCTGACCGCGACCATGACCCTGGCCGTCCTCTCCGTGGTCACCACTCCCGTCATGGCCGCCATCACACTGACCACCATCGCCAGACGATTGCTTGTCATCCTTGTCGTCACGACCGACTGCCCCACCCGCCTTGCCGCCATCTGGAGAGAGTGCAACCGATTCCCACAGCGAAGCCCGCAGATCGTGACGCATAGTTCCCTCCAAAAATTATCAATTAAGAATTGATAAAGGCAATCATTTCCTCCGGCACCCAGGCAAAGCCAAGGCCGATATGCAGATACCGATCGAGTGTTTTCAGAGCAAAACGACAAACACCCCTGACTTCTTCGGGGTGGAATTCTTCAACGGCCACATTCTACGGCCGCGTCTCCTTTTTAACGTGCCGATCGAAAAGCTAGTGCAGCGGAAGGCGTAACGTCAATCACCACGATTCGTCATATAGCTGTATATAGCATTCGTCTCATTTCGATCACGCACATTATCTCGCATCCTTGAGCTCTATTAGGCTTAAGGCTGCAGGGAGTAAGGCGGACTGTTGTAATGACGCAAGATCAGGAAGAGCGGGATCATGCGTTGCCGCTCCCGCCCTAACTGCGAAATCTCAGGAGGTTGCCCACTCGATCCGAACCGAGGAGGCTGAAGTTGCGAGACTTTGGCTAACGAGGGAGAGACCGAATGGGCGTCCACAAGAATGCTCGGCTGACGCCGGTGGGTCGGGAGGCGAGATCGCCATTGCGGTGGGATGCTTCAGGCCTTCCGCAAAGCATGCAAGGATCATGGGCTCCGGCATGTCCGAACCAGGCCCTATACGCCCAAGACCAACGGCAAGGCCGAGCGCTTCATCCAAACCGCGCTCCGCGAATGGGCCTATGTCCAGGCTTACGAAAACTCACAGCGACGCGCCGACGAACTGCCGAAATGGCTTCATCGCGACAACGGGCGTCGACCACATGCTAGTTTGAAGGCGCAGACACCCGTCAGCCGACTCGGTCAGACCGGAGACAACGTCACCCGACTCCACTAACTAAAGCACGCCGGGAAACGCGCCGCCGTCCAGCAGCAGGTTCTGGCCGGTGATGAACCCCGCCTGAGCGGAACACAGAAAGGCGCAGGCGTCCCCGAACTCGGCGGGATCACCGAAGCGGCCGGCGGGATTGGCCTCGCGCCGCCGCTCCATGGCTTCGTCCAGACTGATGCCCTCGGCCTTGGCCTGGCCCGCCATCACCGCCTTGATGCGGTCGGTGTCGAAAGGGCCGGGCAGCAAATTATTGATGGTGACGTTGTGTCGCACCGTCTTGCGGGCCAGCCCCGCCACGAAGCCGGTCAGGCCCGCCCGAGCCCCGTTGGACAGGCCCAGCACGTCGATGGGGGCCTTTACCGCCCCGGAGGTGATGTTGACGATACGCCCGAAGCGCCGCGCGATCATGGCATCCACACTGGCTTTGATCAGTTCGATGGGGGTCAGCATGTTGGAATCCAGGGCCTTGATCCAGGCGGCCCTGTCCCAGTCGCGGAAATCGCCGGGCGGCGGCCCGCCGGCATTGGTCACCAGGATGTCGGGATCGGGCAGGATGGAGAGCAGCACCGCCCGCCCCTCGGGCGAGGTCACATCCACCGGCACGGTCTTGATGGCGGCGCCGGTGGCGGCGCGGATCTCCTTGGCGGCCTGCTCCAGCACGTCGGGACGCCGCGCCGCCATCACCACATTGACCCCTTCGCGGGCCAGGGATTCGGCACAGGCGCGGCCCAGACCCCGAGAGGCGCCGCAGACGATGGCGCTACGGCCCTTCAGTCCCAGATCCATTTTCGTCCTCCCCGTCCAAGACCCGCCTTGCCAGCGGCACGGTGATGGCGCGCTGCCCGGCCAGAGCCGTATGATCCAGCCGCTCCACCAGCCGGGTGCACGCTTCGAAGCTGCGCTCCATGCGGCCGAGCAGATAAGGTATCACGTCCGCCCCGATGCGCAACTGACGATCGGCGAACAGCTTGACCAGCACCGCCGCCAGCAGGGCATCATCGGGGGCGCCGATGGACATGGCCGGCATGGCCAGCAGGCGCGACCGCAGATCGGGCAATCCCACCGGCCACAGGGACGGCGCCGCCCTGCCGGTCAGAAGCAGGCGCCGACCGCTCTCCTTGGCCAGATTGATCAGATGGAACAGGGCGGTCTCGTCCAGGCCGGGGCGGTCGCAATCCTCCAGCACCAGGGCCGGAGCCTCGGCCAGCAGACGCGGCGGCGCCTCCACGCTCAGTTCACGGGCGGGGATCAGCCGCGCGACGGCGGCACGGGCGAACAGATGGGCCAGATGGGTCTTGCCGCTGCCGGCGGGGCCATAAAGGATACTGGCGGGGCCGGGCCAGGTCTCCCAGGCCCGAAGCCAGGCAAGGGCGTCGGCGTTGCAGGGCGCCACCAGGAAATCGCCCTCGGACATCTGGGGCGCGTGACCGAAGGCCAGGGAAAGCTGGGCTGGAAGCTGGGCCTCGCTCATGACTGGCTGTAATCGTCCCCGCCGCCGCTGTACAGCGAGCTTTGCATGTAATTCTGCAGACCGAAGCGGGTCAGAACGCCGATCACCGCGGCGGCCGGCACCGCCAGCAGGATGCCGACGAATCCGAACAGGGCGCCGCCGGCCAGCAGCGAGAAAATGATCCACACCGGATGCAGGCCGACCCGGTCGCCCACCAGCTTGGGCGTCAGGATATTGCCTTCCAGGATATTGCCGATCAGGAAGACCAGACCGACACCGCCCAGCAGCGACCACTCCCCGCCCTGCGCCACCGCCAGCCCAACACTGGCGATCAGGCCGATCAGCATGCCCACATAAGGCACGAAGGCGCCGAAGCCGGTGAACATACCGATCACCAGTCCCAGATCCAGGCCGGTCAGGGTCAGCCCGACGCCGTAATAGGCGGCCAGGACGATGCAGACGGAGGCCTGACCGCGCACGAAGCCGGCCAGGGTGCGGTCGATCTCCTTCAACTCGGACCGGATGATCTCGGCATGATGGCGGGGCAGCCAGCCATCAACGGTCGTCACCACCTTGTGCCAGTCGCGCAGCAGGTAGAAGGTCACCACCGGGGTGATGAACAGCAGCGACAGGATGCTCATGATGGCGATGCCGCCGGTCAGCACGCCCTTGACCAGCCCCAGCGCCCAGCCCACCGCCGTCCCGGCATAGGCCCCCACCGAGCTTTGCAGTTTCTCCAGATCGCCGGGGGAAAGATGGCGGTAGATCTCGTCCAGGAAAGGCAAGGCCCGCTCGTGCAGGGCTCGGACATAGGCCGGAACCTTCTGGACGAACGTCACCGCCTGCTGCTCGACCATGGGCGCCAGGACCGTCATGAGCAGGACCAGAATACCGAAGAAGATCAGGGTGATCAGCGAGGTTCCCAACACCCGCGCCAACCCCAGGCGTTCCAGCCGGTCGGCGACGGGATCGAGAAAATAGGCCACCGCCATGCCGGCCACGAAGGGCAACAGCACGCCGCGCAACAGATACAGCGCCACCAGGAAGGCGACGCCGCCGATCAGCCAGAAGCGCAGCCTTTGTCCCGAATTCATACTCATTGCCCCGCCCCCCCCTTGAGGCGCATGACCCAGAACCCGTTATTCCAGTCCAGCAGCAGGCCGGCCCCGGCCAGGGTGGCCTTGACCTGCTCGGGATCGCCCACCGTGTGCAGCAGCAACGCCGCCTCTTCCTTGGACAGGGAGACGATCTCCCAGCGCCGCACCAGGGTGACCCGGCCCAGACGCTCGCGCACCGCCAGCCAGTCGTCCAGCCCCTTCAGGGGGGCCATCACCGGCATGGAAGCGGCGCGGTCGAAGGACAGCAAATTCTGCTGCTTGTAGGCGTCGTCGAGATTCTGGGCGGTCTCGGCGGCGGCACGGCGCAGCACCATCTCCAACCCGGCCTCGCCGATGGGATAGGACTTCACGTCAAAGGGCTTCATCACTCCGGGCATGCCGGTGGCCGTCACCTCCAGGGTATTGGCGGCGCCGTTGACCATGGCACTCATCACCAGAACGTCGGGAGTGCGGAACCGCGCCCCCAGGGCGGACAGGCTCTCGGCATCGCCGGACAGGGCCTTTTCCACGCTCAGGGTCTGAGCGTCGGCGATTTCGCCGGTAGGCACCACCAGCGGAACCAGCGCCCCATTGCCCTGGGCCAGCCACGCCGCTTTCCAGGGATTGGGATCGTCCCACAGCAGGGCACGTCCGGTGCCGAGGGGGCGATACACCGGCACGATCACCACCGGCCGAGGCCGCGGCTCGGCATATTTGAGATTGGCGTCGCGCAGCAGCTTCTTCACCGCCACCGGATTATAGCGAACGGTCAGCGAAGCGATGTAGCGCACCGAGGACGACCGCTCCTGCTCGATGGCGACGTCGCGCACATACTGGGTCGCATCGGCATTGGGCAGGCGGGAATGATCCGCCGGCATGGTCAGCCGTTCGAGCAGACGGCGAAAGCCGGTGCGCCCGGCCTCGGCCAGGGCCTGCTCCTTGGCGCTCGCCACGGAAGGCGCGGTGACATCCACCTCGATACCATGCACGGCGAAGGCATCCGCCGCCGAAACGGCGCGGGAGAAGAGGAGAAGGAAGGCGAGGACCAGCGCGACGCGCAGGGTTCCACGAGAAGCCATTGCAAACCGTCCGGGATGAAGTATTTTGGCCCACGAATTTCCGCGCCGACCATACCACACCAATGCCCACGAGGAAGCCCATTCCCGCGCAAGACACCCAGCCCGGCCTGACCTACCGCGATGCGGGCGTCGATATCGACGCCGGCGAGGCGCTGGTCGAGGCCATCAAGCCCCTCGCCAAATCCACCGCCCGTTCGGGAGGTGCCGCCGGTCTTGGCGGCTTTGGCGCGTTGTTCGACCTCAAGGCCGCCGGATTCAAGGATCCGATCCTGGTCTCGTCCACCGATGGCGTCGGCACCAAGCTGCGTGTCGCCATCGAGGCCGATAAGCACGATACCGTCGGCATCGATCTGGTGGCCATGTGCGTCAACGATCTGGTGGTCCAGGGCGCCGAGCCGCTGTTCTTCCTGGATTACTTCGCCACCGGCAAGCTGGACGTGACGGCGGGAACCGCCATCGTCTCGGGCATCGCCGAGGGCTGCCGTCAGGCCGGCTGCGCCCTGGTGGGCGGCGAGACCGCCGAAATGCCCGGCATGTATTCCAAGGGCGATTACGACCTGGCCGGATTCTCGGTGGGCGCCGCCGAGCGCGAGCGCCTGCTGCCCCGTGAAGACGTGGTCGAGGGTGACGTGCTGCTGGGTCTGGCCTCCTCTGGCGTCCATTCCAACGGCTATTCCCTGTTGCGCCGCATCGTCGACAAGGGCAAGCTGTCCTATGCCGACGAAG
>JACQAD010000340.1 GCA_016195125.1 Magnetospirillum sp. | reverse complement strand
ATCGCCGCCGTCAACGCCATCGCCGCCCTGGCCCGCAAGGACGTGCCCGACGAGGTCGATGCCGCCTATTCCGGCCGCCGCCTGCGCTATGGCCCCGATTACATCATCCCGGTGCCCTTCGACCCGCGCCTGATCTCGTCCATTCCCCCCGCCGTGGCCAAGGCCGCCATGGATTCGGGCGTGGCGCGCAAGCCCATCATCGACATCAATGCCTACAAGCGCGAATTGGCCGCCCGCCTCGACCCGGCCAGCGCCGGCATGCAGACCATCACCGAGGCGGTCAAGGCCAATCCCAAGCGGGTGGTCTTCGCCGAGGGCGAGGAGGAAAAGCAGATCCGCGCCGCCGTCGCCTTCTCCAATGCCGGGCTCGGCCACCCCATCTTGCTGGGGCGCGAGGAGCGGGTGCGCGAAACCATGAAGAATATCGGCCTGCCGGCGGCGGAATCCCTGGAGATCATCAATTCCCGCATCTCGCCGCGCACCAAGGCCTATACCGACATGCTCTATTCCCGCATGCAGCGGCGCGGTGCCCTGTATCGCGACGTCCAGCGCATGGTCAATCAGGAGCGCAATATTTTCGGCTCGCTGATGGTCCAGGCCGGCGACGCCGACGCCATGGTCACCGGCCTGACGCGCAATTACTGGCAGGCCTTCGAGGAGATCAAGAAGGTCATCGACCCCGCTCCGGGCGAATTGCTGTTCGGCATGACCGTGTTCGTGGTCAAGGGCAAGCTGGTCTTCGTCGCCGACACCACGGTGCATGAGACGCCGACTCCCGAACAATTGGCCGACATCGCCGTGCAGACCGCCCATAAGGCCCGGCAGATGGGCCACGAGCCCCGCGTCGCCATGATCTCCTATTCCAATTTCGGCAATCCCAGCAACGAGCGCGCCGACCGGGTGCGCGAAGCGGTGGGCATTCTCGACGCCCGCAAGGTGGATTTCGACTATGACGGCGAGATGGCCGCCGACGTGGCCCTGGACCCCGAATTGCTCAGCCATTTCCCCTTCTGCCGCCTGAAGGAGCCGGCCAACGTGCTGGTGATGCCCGGCCTGTATTCCGCCACCATCGCCTCCAAGCTGCTGCAGAAGCTGGGTGGCGTCAGCGTCATCGGCCCCATCCTGGTGGGTCTCGCCAAGCCGGTGCAGATCACCTCCATGGACGCCACCGCCAACGACATCGTCAACATGGCGGTGCTGGCCTGCCACGAGGCGCTGACCTAGGGGATGTGAGGGCGTGACCAAGGGAAATGTTACCGCTGGCCGGCTGATCGCGGTCGCCCTGCTGCTGTCCAGCCCCACCGGCATCATGCTGCTGGCCCTGGTGGGCACCGGGCATCTGGAGCGCTGGCCGGCCTTCGGCACCTGGCTGACGGTCATCGTCCTGCTGATTCCGCTGGTACGCGCCCATCTGGGCGAACTGGCGGGGCTGGCCAATTGGATCAGGGCCCTGGCCCATGGCGGCGAGCCGGTGTCCCAACCCGGTCGCGGCGAGGTGGTCCTGACCGAGATCGCCACGGCGGTCGGTGCGCTGCGGCGCCTGTGGCAGCAGAAATCCACCGAACTGGCGGAATCGGCGCGGTGGAATTCCAGCCTGCTGGACAATCTGCCCGACCCGCTGCTGCTGTTGGATTCCACCCGCAAGGTGGTTCGCGCCAACCGCGCCGCCATCCGTCTGTTCGGGCGCGAGTTGGCCGGATGCGACATGGTCGCCTTCCTGCGCGACCCGGTGGTGCTGGAGGCCGTCGATGCCGTCCTGGGCGGCGGCATTTCCAACCGCGATTGCGAATTCAGCCAGCCGGTCCCCCTGGACCGCTCGTTCATCGCCCGCATCGACCGCCTGGACGGCCAGCCGGCGGCGGAGGCGGCGGTGGCCATCCTGACCCTCCACGACCTCACCACCGTCAAGCGCATGGAGCGTATGCGCGCCGATTTCGTCGCCAATGCCAGCCACGAACTGCGCACCCCCCTGGCGGCGCTGTCGGGCTTCATCGAAACCCTGCAGGGACCGGCCAGGGACGACGAAGAGGCGCGCGAGAAATTCCTGGGCATCATGGCCGATCAGGCCGGACGCATGAGCCGTCTGGTGGCCGACCTGCTGTCCCTGTCGCGGATCGAGCTCAACGAGCACACCCAGCCCAGTGAAAAGGTCGATCTCGCCCGGCTGGTGACCAACGCCGCCGAAGCCCTCAAGCCCCTGGCCCAGGCCCGCGGCATGGAGATCATCGCGACCATCTCCGCCGATCTGCCCCAGGTGATCGGCCAACCGGACGAGTTGACCCAGCTGTTCCAGAACCTGCTGGACAACGCCGTCAAGTATGGCCGCGACCACCGCCCGGTGGAGGTCCATGCCGCCGGAATCGAGACCCTGCCCGCCACCGCCGGCGCGGCCTTGAGGGCGGGACCGGCCTTGCGCGTCGCCATCCGCGATCATGGCGAGGGTATTCCCCACGAACATCTGCCCCGCCTGACCGAACGCTTCTATCGGGTGGACACGGCGCGGTCGCGCAAGATGGGCGGCACCGGCCTGGGCCTGGCCATCGTCAAGCACATCGTCAACCGTCATCGCGGCCTGCTCACCATCGAAAGCCGGGTGGGCGAGGGCTCGACCTTTACGGTCTGGTTGCCGGCCGCACCAAAGTGAGATAGGCGGCCAGCGCCGCCACGCCCATCACCGCCGTCACGGTGGCCATGGGCCGGTGGGTGCCGTCGAAGGCCTGGGCCACCACCCAGCCGGCCAGGGCTCCTCCCCCCATCTGGATAAAGCCGATCCCGGCCGAGGCGATCCCGGCCATGCGGGCGAAGGGGGCGATGGCGCCGGCGGTGGAATTGGGCAGCACCAGCGCCGTGCACAGAAAGAACGCCATCATGGGCGCCAGCACCAGAAAGGCGCCCGGCCAGCCCGGCGGCGGCACCAGGGTCCAGGCCATCGCCGCCCCGATCACCCCGGTCAGGGCGCAGCCGACGACTCCCAATCCGACCATGCGCTCCAGCCCGATGCGATGGGTCAGCCGCGCCGAGATCAGGCCGCCGCTCATATAGCCGGTGACCACGATGCAAAAGCCGAAGCCGAAATGCTCGGGCGGCAGGCCCAGCATGTCGATCAGCACGAAGGAGGCGCCCGAGATGAAGGTGAACAGGCCGGCGACGGAAAAGGTCACCACCGCCACATAGCCGAGATACAGCCGGTTGCGCAGCAATTGGCCGTAATTGCCGAGCATGCGGCCGGGGTCCAGGGCCTGGGGATCGGGGTGGCGGTTGGTCTCCTCCAGGACGAACCACACCGCCACCAGCAATCCCAACCCGAACAGGGCCAGCAGCACGAAATTGGAGCGCCAGCCGAACATGGAATGGAACCAGCCGCCGGCCATGGGCGCGACGAAGGGCGCCAGGGCCATGGCCGAAGCCATGTAGCTCATCACCTTGGCCGCCTGATCGCGGCCGTAGAGGTCGCGGACCACGGCCCGGCCCAGCACCGGCCCGCAGCAGGCCCCCACCGCCTGAAAGAAGCGCCCGGCGATCAGCAGTTCGATACTCGGCGCGAAGACGCAATAAAGGCTGGCCAGCAGATAGATGAAGACACGAGGTCGGTACTGACCGGCCCGAACGCCACCAGCAGGGTCAGCAGTACCGCGATGCGGCGCGACGGGTTTGTCTCGGTCACGTTCCGCTCCCATAGCGATGCAATCGCGGGCCGTGGCGTTTCAGCCAGTCGCGGGCCCGATCGGGATTTTCCACCAGCCCCTCCACCAGCGCCCAGAAATCGGGGCCGTGATTCATCTCGGCCAGATGGGCGACCTCGTGGGCGGCCACGTAATCGCCGACCCAGTCGGGGGCGAGAATCAGCCGCCACGAAAACGACAGATCACCGGATGAGGTGCACGAGCCCCAGCGCGAATGGGTGTCCCTGACCGACACCCGGCCCAGCCTGCGGCCCAGGCGGGCGGCGTGGCGCCGCGCGTGGTGAGTCAGCAGGAGGCGGGCCTCGCCCTTCAGGAATTCCTCCACCCGCCGGGGCAGATGCTCGACCCGGCCGGAAACGTGGATCACCCCATCCTCGGCCCAGACGCCCCGCCGGGCCTCGGGCTCATGACGGATGACATGGGGCAAGTCCAGCAGCGGCACTTCGATCTCGGGCGCGAAGGCGACCCGCTCGGGCAGGGCCTGCAGCCGGCCCTCGATCCAGTCGCGCTGACGAAGGGCGAAACGCTCGGCCTCGGATTCGGGCACGCCCATGGGCAGCACCACCACCACCGAACCCCCGTTGGGATCGATGCGCAGGCTCAGGTTGCGCGCCCGGCCCGACCGCTTGACCGCGATCGGCAGCGCCCGCCCGGCAATGGAAAGGGAGATCGGCTTGCCCATCGCCCCTCATATCGTGTTCGGCGGCGTCGAGACAACCCTTGCTGTGGTCTTGCCCCCCGCGCCCCTTGCCCGCACGTCCCGGCTCTGCGACAGTCGCGGCCATGAAACCAACACCCGCCATCATGCTCCAAGGCACCGGCTCGGACGTGGGCAAATCGCTGCTGGCGGCGGGGCTGTGCCGGCTGTTCGCCCGCCAGGGCCTGGCCGTGCGCCCGTTCAAGCCCCAGAACATGTCCAACAACGCCGCCGTCACCGCCGATGGCGGCGAGATCGGCCGCGCCCAGGCGCTGCAGGCCCGCGCCGCCGGAATCGAGCCCTGCTCGGACATGAATCCGGTTCTGCTCAAACCCCAGAGCGAGACCGGCGCCCAGGTCGTCGTGCAGGGCAAGGTTCTGGCCAGCGCCACGGCGCGGGATTATTACGCCCTCAAGCCCTCGCTGCTGCCCAGGGTGCTGGAAAGCTATGCCCGCCTCGCCGCCCAGTCCGACCTGATGGTGATCGAAGGCGCCGGGCGACCCCGCCTTGTTCACGCCGGCCCTGGACATCATCAGGGAGCGGACCGGCCTGGATTGCCTGGGCATCGTGCCCTGGTTTCCCGATGCCGCCTTGCTGCCCGCCGAGGATTCGGCGTCCCTGGGCAGGACCAGACGGGGCGAGGGCGCCCTGAAGGTCGTCATTCCCCAATTGTCGCGCATCGCCAATTTCGACGATTTCGACCCCCTGGCCGCCGAACCGGGACTCAGCCTGGAGATAGTGGCGCCGGGCCGCCCCCTGCCGCTCGATGCCGACCTCGTCATCCTGCCCGGCTCCAAATCCACCATCGCCGATCTGGCCTTCCTGCGCGCCCAGGGCTGGGATATCGACATCCTCGCCCATGTCCGGCGGGGCGGCCGCGTGCTGGGGATCTGCGCCGGCTATCAGATGCTGGGCCGCCTGGTCAGCGACCCCATGGGCGTCGAAGGCCCGGCGGGCGGCGCCGCCCCCGGACTCGACCTGCTGGACATCGAGACGGTGATGGCGGGGGACAAGGTGCTGACCCGGATCGACGGCGTCGATCGCGCCGGTCATCCGGTCAGCGGCTACGAGATGCATATGGGCCGCACCACCGGCCCCGACACCGCCCGGCCCTACCTCACCCTGGGCGGCCAGCCCGACGGCGCCGTGTCCGCCGACGGGCGGATCATGGGCTGCTACCTGCACGGCCTGTTCGCCGCCGATGCCTTCCGTGCCGCCCTGCTGGGCGAAGATAGCGGCCTGGCCTACCAGCCCCAGGTCGATGCGGTGCTCGACCGCCTCGCCGATCATCTGGACGCCCATCTGGATGTGGAGCGTCTGCGGGCGATCTCAGGCCTGTAGCCACAACAGGCCGATCACCAGCCCCGCCTGCATCAGGCAGGCCACCGTATAGAGGTGCAGGGCCCGGTGGATGTCGGCCAGTTCGGCCCGGGCGCGGCCCTTGCCCAGCCATTTCTCGTCCACCACCAGACCGGGATATTTGCGCGGCCCGCCCAGGGCGAGGTCGAGAGCGCCCGCCGCCGCCGCCTCGGGCCAGCCGGAATTGGGCGAGCGGTGATGGCCGGCATCGCGGACCATGGTGACCAGGGCGGCCACCGGCTTGCCCCTGGGCACGAACGGCGCCGCCAGCACCAGCAACAGCCCGGCGATGCGGGCGGGAACCAGGTTCAGCACGTCGTCGAGGCGGGCCGAGGCCATGCCGAAATCCCGGTACTTGTCGTTTCGGTGCCCGATCATGGAATCGGCGGTGTTGATGGTCTTGTAGAGCAGCAATCCCGGCAGCCCCAGCAGCACGTACCAGAAGACCGGCGCCACCACCCCGTCGGCGAAATTCTCGGCCAGGCTTTCGATGGCGGCCCGGGCCACGCCGTGAGCGTCCAGGCTTTGCGGGTCGCGGCCGACGATGCGCGAGACGGCATAGCGCCCGGCCTCCAACCCTTGGCCTTTCAGGGCCACCGCCACGTCGTGCACATGCTCGAACAAAGAGCGCTGGGCCAGCAGGGTGGCGGCGACGAACACCTCGGCCAGCCAGGCATGGGGCAGGGTCCGGGCCATGAAGGCCAGCAGGGCTCCCAGGGCCAGCGCCCCCAGGGCCAGCCCCAGGGCCACCA
>JACQAD010000020.1 GCA_016195125.1 Magnetospirillum sp. | reverse complement strand
TCGCCGGCGGCGAAGACGCCATCCAGGCTGGTCATCAGCGACGAATCGGCCTCGACCGTGCCCCATTTGCCGACCTTCAGCTCGGGGGCGCCGAACAGGACGGGGACGTCCTCGGGATCGAAGCCCAAGGCGGCGATGACCATGTCGGCGGGAAGCTGGAAACCCGAGCCCTCAATCGCCACCGGGCTTTGGCGGCCCGAGGCATCGGGCATGCCCAGATGCATCCGGCTGGCGCGCACGCCCTCGGCGCGGGCCGAGCCGGTGACGGCTTCGGGAGCGGCCATCCACACGAACTCGACGCCTTCCTCCTCGGCATGGGCCACTTCACGCTGCGAGCCGGGCATGTTGGCCCGGTCGCGGCGATAGAGGCACTTCACCGATTTGGCGCCCTGACGGATGGCGGTGCGCACGCAATCCATGGCGGTGTCGCCACCGCCGATCACCACCACATTCTTGCCCTTGGCATCCAGTGTGGACACCTTGTCGCCGAGATCGCGGCGGTTCTGGGCGATGAGGTAATCCAGCGCCGCATGCACTCCCGGCAGATCGGCACCGGCAATGCCCAGGGGCTTGGCCTTGTAGACGCCGGTGGCGATCAGCACCGCGTCATGACGGGCCCGCAATTCGGCGAAGCTGACGCCCTTGCCGATCTCGGCACCGGTCACGAAGGTGATGCCCGCCTCCCTGAGCAGGGCGACCCGGCGCTCCACCACCGATTTCTCCAGCTTGAAGCCGGGAATGCCATAGATCAGCAGGCCGCCCATGCGGTCATGGCGGTCATAGACGGTAACGGCATGGCCCAGGCGGCGCAGCGCTTCCGCCGCCGCCAGTCCGGCGGGACCGCCGCCGATGATCCCCACCGACGAGCCCAACTCGGCCCCAGGAAGGACCGGCTTGACCCAGCCCTGGGTGAAGGCATGCTCGGTGATGTGCTTTTCCACGGCCCCGATGGTGACGTTGCCATGGGTGGATTGCTCCAGCACGCAATTGCCCTCGCACAGGCGGTCCTGGGGGCAGATGCGGCCGCAGATTTCCGGGAAGGTGTTGGTGGCCGAGGAGACCGCATAGGCTTCCTCCATGCGGTCCTGCGCCACCAGCATCAGCCAGTCGGGAACATTGTTGCCCAGGGGACAATGGATGGAGCAGAACGGAATGCCGCATTGCTCGCACCTGGACGCCTGCTCGCCGGCACGATCCCCGGAGAAGGCGGTGCTGATCTCGCCGAAATCCTTCCGCCGGTCGGCGGCGCCCCGCTTCTCGGGCTGACGCTGATGGAGATGGGTGAATTGCAGCATCTTACGCGACATGACGGACCCTCGGTCACCGAAATGGAGCGTGAATTTACGGCAGAAAGCCTGACAGATCAATGGAAATCGGCATCATATGGCAGCGTCACTGTCATAAATATGAGATCACCATCGAAGACGTCACCGTGGCAACGGAATGAAGTGAGCGTATTTGGATATTTAGTCTCATATCGGACCCAATTCCGCCCTCTTTCGAGTTGGCGGCGGCGATGGTATAAGGTTGCAGCGGTATACGGGGGACACCCTAGTGACGTTCCTGGAAGTCTTGGTCGTGGCCCTGATCCAGGGTCTTGGGGAGGTTCTGCCCCTCGGTGCCGCCGGCCATCTGGCGGCTCTGCCCATGCTTGCCGGAACGCCGGAGGGCCGCGCCGCCCTCTCCGTATCGGCCCATTGCGGCACCCTTCTGGCCCTGATGATCTATTTCTGGCGTGACGTCGTCGCCATGACCCTCGGATTGTGGCGGCTGGCCAAGGGCAAGCCCGATGGCGGCTCACATCTGCTCTTGCATGTCATCGCCGGGACCGTTCCCGCCGCCACTATCGGCTGGCTGCTTCTGGACAAATCCCAGGGCCTGATCGGCCCCACCGGCGCCGCCATCATTCTGATCATCGGCGGGGTTCTGCTCTGGGGCTGCGACAAGCTGGGCGTCACGGTTCGCCGGATCGAGCATATGGGCATCATCAGCGCCATCGGCCTGGGAATGCTGCAAATCCTCTCGCTGATCCCCGGCGTGTCGCGTACCGGCATCACCATCACCGTCGCCCGCCTGCTGGGTTGGGAGCGTCAGGCGGCGGTCCGCTTCTCACTGCTGCTGGCCATGCCGTTGATTTTCGGCCATATGCTCAAGACGTTCTGGAGCCTCAGCCACCACGCCGAACTGGTGCTGTCCGTGGACCTGACCGTCGCCGCCGCCACCGCCGGGCTGGGCTCGCTTCTGGCCACCGCGGCCATGATGGCGTGGGTCGGGCGCAACACCTTCGCTCCCTTCGCCCTCGTGCGCATCCTGTTCGGAATCGGTGCGCTGGCCGTCATCGCGTGGGGCTGAGGCGCCCGCGCCCTATCGCCCGAATATCCCCTTGAGCAGATCGTCGATGGCCCCGCCGATGCCCTTGGCGGCGTCGCCGGCCGCCTGGGCGGCACCCGAAACGAACTCTTCCACCGTGCCGGGGGCCGCTTCCGGCGGAATTTCGGGCGTGCGCAGCGGATGGGCGGGCAGACCGCGATGGGCGGCGACCATCACCTGCTTCCACAGCTGGGCCGGCAAGCCGCCGCCGGTCACCTTCTTCATCTCGATGCGGTAATCGTCATTGCCCATCCACACGCCGGCCACGTAATCGCCGGTAAAGCCCATGAACCAGGCGTCGCGGTAATCCTGGGTGGTGCCGGTCTTGCCGGCGGCGGGACGGTCGAGCCGGGCCGCCTTGCCCGAGCCCTGGGTGATGACCGCGCTCATCATGTCGTGCATACGGGCCAGCGCCACCGGCGACACCACCTGGCCGAAGCCTCCCCCCTGGCGCTGGTAAAGAACATTGCCGGCCGGGTCGGTAATGCGGGCGACGCCATAGGCGGTCACCCCCGTGCCGCCATTGGCCAGGGCGGCATAGGCGGCGGTCATCTCCACCAGCGAGACCTCGCTGGTACCAAGCGCCAGGGTGGCGTCGTTTCTGAGATCCGAGGTGATGCCCAGCCGCCTCGCGGTGGCGATGACCTTGGACGGCCCCACCTCCTCCACCAGCCGCACCGCCACGGTGTTGACCGATTCGGCCAAGGCCTGGCGCAGCGTGATCGGACCCAGATACTTGCCGGTGTAATTGCCGGGACTCCAATTGCCCAGGCGGATGGGCTTGTCCTCGAAGACGTCGTCGGGGGTCAGGCCCTTTTCCATGGCGGTCAGGTAGACGAAGGGCTTGAAGGACGACCCCGGCTGCCGCAGCCCCTGGGTGGCGCGGTTGAACTGGCTGTCATCGTAATCCTTGCCGCCGGTCAGCGAACGGATGGCGCCGTCGGGACTCATCACCACCACCGCCCCCTGGGAGGCGTTGGCCTTGGCCCCGGCGCCGGCCATCATGGCCTTGAGATCGGCCTCGACCTTGCGCTGCAGCCCGATATCCAGGGTGGTCTGGACGACGATGTCCTTGCCCGCCACCTCCCCGAACTGGTCGAGATTGCTCATCACCCAATCGGCGAAATAGCGCCCGGCGGGAATGGGACGGCGCACCAGCTGGGCGGCACCGGTGACCTCGGCGGTGTCGGCGGTGCGCTGGTCGATATAGCCGGCCTTGACCATGTTGGCCAGGACGTCGATGGTCCGCCGGCGCGAGGCCTCGGGATCGTTGAGCGGCGAATAGCGGCTGGGCGCCTTCAGCAAGCCGGCGATGACGGCGGCCTGGTACAGACCGGTCTGGCGGGCCGAAACGTCGAAATAGCGCTTGGAGGCGGCATCGACGCCAAAAGTGCCCGAGCCCAGATAGACCCGGTTCAGATAAAGGCCGAGGATCTGATCCTTGGAAAAGCGCTTTTCCAGCCACAGCGCCATCAGCACTTCCTGAATCTTGCGCTTCATGTTGCGGTCTGGGGTCAGGAACAGGTTCTTGGCCAGCTGCTGGGTGATGGTCGAGCCGCCCTGCACCGTGTGCCCGGCACGCAGATTGACGAACAAAGCGCGCGCCAGGCCGATGGGATCGACGCCCCAATGGCTGTAGAAGCGCCGGTCCTCGGTCGCCATCACCGCCTGGGCGATATAGGGCGACATCTCCGGCAGTTCCAGAGGCTCGCCGTAAAGGTCGCCATAGGCGGCGAAGGTTTCGCCCTCCACCGAATGGAAGACCACGCTCGGCCGCCGGGTCTGGGCGGTCATCTTGTCGATGTCGGGCAGGTCCAGGGCGTAATAGGCGACGAGTCCACCCACGCCGATGCCAATCCAGATGGCCAGGGTCAGGCCCCACACCAGCAAACGCTTCAGCCAGACCCGGCCGCCGCCGCCCGATCCCCTGGCCGCCTTGGCCTTCTTCGGCGGCTTGGGCGGCTTGGGCGGCTTGGGCGGCTTGCCGCCGCGGCGGGACGGTGAAGGCGGGGGCTCGTCGCCATCCTGGCCGGGGCCGCGCGCGCCGCTGGGCACCAGCCGGTCGGCGGGATCGATGGAAAGCTTGAACGGATTGCCGGCGCCCTTGGGGCGAGAGGGAGGAACTGCCATGGCGCCTTCTACCATGAGGAACGGTTCGGTCGGAACTGGCAACATCCGGCTATTGGATGTAGAGTCCGGGCGAATTGCTCTACGAGGACCGAACCATGGAAACCCTTTCCCTTGCCGTGCCGCCCGAACTGAAGCAGCGCCTGGAGGCCCTGGCGGCCGAAACCGGCCAGACCTTGGGGGAATGTCTGCTGGTCGCGGTCAAGGAATACGTGGAAAACTGGGAAACCCACCTCTCCGACGTCCACCAGATCGACGAGCACGAGGCCCGCGCCGTCCTCAAGGCCGCCGTCAACGATTAGCGCCATCATCACCGCCAACGCGAAACGCCGCCCCTGATCGGGCGGCGTTTCCGTTTCTGCGCCATGAATGCGGCTGAAATGAGGGCAACCAGTGTGTTCTGGCGTCTGTGCTAGACTCCACCGTGGCCAAGATACGACGACCGCAATTGATCCTCGCTCGGAGGGTACACATTATACCAGTCGTATTCGTAGGTTCTCTCCCGCCAGGAATCGAGTTCGGTAAAATTCAAGGGGATGCTTTTTCCAGGCGTACCTCGCCCCTTGCCAACTACGATGGATGTAAGGGGCGGAAGGTCATGGTCATCGCAGAAGAAGGCGACATGGCCGAGAATCTTGTTGAGCACGCCCGCAGCCGGCTTTCCGTACATCAGCTTCGACAGGCCCTTGTACGTAATCGTCTGGCGATTCATGGCCTTTCCGATCAGGATTTGCCAAGCTTGTAATGCGCGGGCAGGGTGCTGGGAATGGGGGTTAAATTCCGCCACTGGATTCTCAAAAGTAGCTTGATTGCGAGACATCTTAAATCTTTAAGGTTGTTCGGCGCAAGGTGCCCGCGTTGAGATGCCTCATTCCAAAAGAAAAACGCCGCCCGGATTGGGCGGCGTTTCTTTTTGTGCGCCATGATTGCGGCGGAAATGAGGGTTATTCGCCCATGGCGCTCCGCTCGACCAGTTGTTTCACCGTGGGGATGAAGCCGTTCTTGTAGAAGGGGTCGGAGCCGAAGCGATAGGCGTTGTGGCCGGCGAACATCAGCTCGTTCTCCACATCGCCGCCATGACCGATATTCTGCAGGGTCTTCTGGATGCAGAAGCTGCGCGGATCCGCATTCTTGCCGTTGGTGCCGGCCTCGTTCTGAGCCCAGTTGGAGAACATGCACTGGGACAGACAGCCCATGCAGCTGACCTGATCGACGCGGATTTCCTCGGCCTTTTCGGGGCCGACGAAGATCAGGGTCGAATCGGGCGTGCGCAGCGCCTCGGTGAAGCCCTCGTTCATCCAGCCCAGGGCGCGGTCACGGTCATGGGGGGTGACCCAGACGATACGCTTGCGCGCCCCGATGGGCAGTTCGGCCACATGGTCGCCGACGCATTCGCTGGAATAGGGAATTTGGTGATCCAGACGCTGGCACAATTCATTGATGAAGTCGTTCTTCACCGCCGAGGAATAGAAGCCGGTGGGGCTGAAATGGTGCAGCAGCACGTCACCGGGCTTCAAGGTCACCAGGCGACGCTTCCAGGCGTCGGAGATGGGGCTTTCCTGGGTCAGCAGCGGCCTGGTGCCGTACTGGAAGGCGATGGGGCCCAGTTCCGGGTTGCCGATCCAGTCTTCCCATTCCTTCAGCCACCAGACACCGCCGGCCATGAAGATCGGCACGTTGCCCAGGCCGCATTCGACCATGGTCTTGCGCAGTTCGGCGACGCGGCCATAGGGCGGCTCGGGCTTTCTGGGGTCTTCGGAATTGGACAGGCCGTTATGACCGCCGGCCAGCCACGGATCCTCGTAGACCACGCCGCCCAGCAATTCGCCGTACTTGTGATAGGCCCGCTTCCACAGGGCGCGGAAGGCGCGGGCCGAGGAGACGATCGGGTAGTAATAGACGTTGTAGCGCGCCGCGATCTCGGCCACCCGGTAGGGCATGCCGGCGCCGCAGGTGACGCCGTGGATCAGGCCCTTGGCCCCGTCCAGCACGCCTTCGAGGATCTGCTCGGCCCCGCCCATCTCCCACAGCACGTTCATGTGGATGCGGCCATGGCCGCCGGCGATGTCGTGGGCGATGCGGGCCTGGGCGATGCCGCCCTTGATGCCGTAGGCGATCAGCTCGTGGTGCTTCTCGGTTCGGGTCTTGCCGTAATAGACCATGTCGATGCGATTGCCGTTCTCGTCATAGAGATCGGCGTTCACGCCCGAGAAGGTGGCGACGCCGCCGGCAGCCGCCCAGGCGCCGGAGCTTTCGCCGTTGGAAACGTTCATTACGGAATCATGACGAATGAGGGAAATCGCTGAATATGGCGTCGACGCCCCACCCCCATAAACGCGCGGCGCGGACGGGATCATTGACGGTATAGGCCAGCACTCCGTATCCGGCCTCCTTGATCGCCATGACCTTGGCGGCATCAAGGGTGTCGTGGCGGAGGTGGATCGTGGCGACGTCAAGCCGTGTCGCCAATTCCCGCCAGGTCTCGGGGAGATCATCGGCCAGGAGGCCGCGCCGCCACTGGGGCAGCATGGATGCGGCCACCTCCAGCGCGGCGATGGCGAAGCTCGAGACCAGCGGAACCGGCCGCTCCAGAGGCCACAGGGACGCCGCCACCGCCAGGGCGGCCCGCGTCGTCTCGGCCTCACGCCCGGCATCGGGCTTGATCTCCATGTTAATCTCCAGCCCCAGATCCAGACACAGGCCAAGACTCTGCTCCAGGCTGGCCAGGGGCTCGCCGGCGAAGGATTTGCCGAACCACGACCCCGTATCCAATCGGCTCAGATACCGCCAGTTCCGGGCCGCCACCGGACCGGAGCCGTTGCTGGTGCGATCCAGGACGTCGTAGTGAAAAACCACCGGCACGCCATCCTTGGACAGGCGCACATCGAATTCGACCATGGTGATGCCACGGGCGGCGGCGGCCTTGAATGAGGCCGGAGTGTTCTCGGGTGCGATTCCGGCCAGGCCGCGATGGCCGATGAGCCGGGGCAGGGTCATCCGGCCAGGGTCAGATGATGCCGGACCCGCTCCAGAACCCGATCGACGGAGATCTCCTTCATGCAGACCGCATCATTGCACGAGGATTGGCGGTGGTTCAGCGCCGAGACACAGGGCGAGCACGACAGCCGGGCGGTGATGAACTCGGCGTTGGGATTGATCGCGCCATACAGTGCCGGAGTCTCGGGACCGAACAAGACGATGGTTCGCAAGCCGGTGGGCGCCGCGAAATGGGCCGGGCCGGAATCGTTGGTGACCATCACCGAGGACAGGGCATAAAGCGGTGCCAGATCGGCCATGCGCGTAAAGCCCGCCAGATTGAACAGGCGATCGCTGCCGGTGGCGTCGCACAGACGCTGGGCCTCGGCATGTTCCGATTTCACGCCGGTGATGATCACGGCGACGCTCTCGTCCTCCACCAGACGGCGCGCCACCTCGGTGTAGCGGTCATAGGGCCAGCGCCGGAGCGGCATCAACTCGCTGCTGTTGGGGTTCAGGATCACCCATTTGCTGGTCCGGCCCAAGCCTGGATAGGCGGCCAGCAGCCGGGTCCGAAGATCGTCCAGCACCTCTTGCGGCGGCCGCACCGGAGCAATGCGGATATCCTCGTCCGAGAAGGCGATCTTGGTATGGGGTATGGTTCCCTCGGGCTCGGCCAGGGCGTGAACCATGGCCAGGAAGCTGTCAGCATCCGCTCCTGGGCGATGGTGTTGGTGATCTCCAGGCTGGGGCGGTTCTTGGCGAACATCAGGAAGTAGATCTTCGCCTCGGGGAATAGGGTTTGCGCCCGCTTCAAGGCCGAATCGGCGATGACGGCGCTGCCCATCTCGGACAGTTCGATGAACAAGATGTCCTTGCCGGTGCGCTCGGGCGGGGGGCTGAAGAAGCTCCAGATCCGCCAGGCCAGGGTGACCAGGAAAGTGAGCGGAACCCCCGCCCAGAAATCGATCTGCCGCATCCTGTCGACGTTCACGACCGCCTCACTTCTCGCCAAAGCTGCCGGGACGATAGCCCTCGGCCAGCCAGATGTCATAATGATCGACCACCTTGCCCCCCCAATGCCGCTCCACCTGCCGCAACAGGCTCAGCCTGGAGAAATACGGCCGGATGTCCGCCAACGCATCGGCACCGTCGCGCACCACGAACAAGCCGTCGCGCCCCGGCAGCCCCGCCACGTCGACGGCATCATACGAGGGAATTCTGGGAATTCCAGACGAACCCGTCAAAAACACCATGGGATGGTCGGGCAGGTAATAGCTAAGCAGACCCGACAATTCGTGCTTGGTGGCGAAGACGAAGGAATTGGGGCGCGCCATCCGTTCGGCCTGGACCGCCGCGGCCAGTTCGGTCCAGCCGCCGAGACGGCTCATGGCATCGGCCTTGAGCGGAACGGGCAAGGCGGCGGAGCCCATCTGCACATAAACCCCGCCGATCATCACCGCACCGAGCAGCGGCGCCGCCAGGAAGGCACGCCGCGCCCAGGACGACGACAGCGCCGCGCCGGCGCCGGTGGCGGCCATCACGGCGCCCAGATAGGCGGGGCCGGGCCAATGGGGCTGCACCAGCCCGCCCAGGCTGTGCTTGATGAAGAAGACCAGGACCGGCGCCGAGGTGGCGCCCAGCAGAAACCATTCCGGGCGATCCCGGCGCCAGCCCGCCCACAGGGCCCAGCCCATCCCCCACAGCAGGAAGACGAAGACCAGCGGCGTCATCACTCCCACCTGGGTGGCCAGGAAGGTGGTCATGCTCTTCAGCGGTTCCCGCACCGGCACATCGAAGGAATGGGACAGTTGCTTGCGGATGGAGACCCAATCATGGGCGGCGTTCCACACCAGCACCGGCGAGGTGCAGAGCAGGGCCAGGACGATGGCGGCATAGAAATGCGGACTGGACCACCAGCGCCGCCCCGAGGGGAACAGCACAAAGGTCAGCACGATCCCCGGCGCGATCAGCACCATTGTGTATTTGGAGGCAAAGCCCAGCCCCAGGGACAGGCCCAGGACGTAGAGCCAGCGGACGCGGCCCTCCATCAGCAGGCGGATCACCGACCACAGCGCCAGCGACCAGAACACCAGCAGCGGGGAATCGGGGGTGACCAGCACGCCGGCCGCCCCGAACAAGATGGTGGCGTTGAGCCAGAATGCCGCCCACAGCCCGGCACGGGAGTTCTGGAAGGCCAACCGCGCGCCGTCGAAGATCAGAAGGGTGACCAGGGCGCTGGCGATCACCGCCGGCAGCCGCACCGCCATCTCGGAGGCGCCGAACCCGAAGGTCATGGCCGCCATCCACCAGGCCATCATGCCGGGATGGTCGAAATAAGACAGTTGCAGGCGGCGCGACCACAGCCAGTAATAGGCCTCATCCCCCGACAGCAGGGTATGCCCGGCCAGCCACAGATGCACCAGGGCGGCGGCGCTCACCAGCATCGCCAGCAGGCGGACGTCCTTGGGGTCGGCGATTTGGGAACGGGGCGTCAATCCAGGACTCCGGGGCATCGGGCAATCGGCCAATAGCACAAAACCCAGGCCGGGCACCAGAGAGCATGGTTGCCGCCCCGCGCCGCCCCGGCTATACCGGAAACGACCCTATTGGAGACGCCCCATGACCCGCTTCGCCCGCGCCAAGTCGCCGCTGATCACCATTGCCACCTGTGCCCTGCTGGTCGCCTGCGGCGGCGAGCCCTCGGAATCCGATATGAAGGGCGCCGTGGAGCAAACCTATGGCGGCATGAACAAGGAGCTGGACGGTGTCGGCAAGCTGATCGGCAAGGATCTGACCACCAAGGTCAAGACCTTCAAGAAGCTGGCCTGCGCCGAGGCCAAGGGCTCTCCCGGCTATACCTGCGATTTCGAGATGACCGTGGACGGCCCCCTGGGCGCTCAGACCCAGAAGGCCTCGGGCCGTTTCGTCAAGGGCGACAAGGCCTGGACGGTGATGGAGAAGTAAGGGGCTTATACCCTGTCCCGATGAGACCAACTCATCGGGACAGGGTTAGGCCCGAAGGGCCGCGCACCTTATGGCGCGGGAGCCAAACCACCACCGGCGGCGCCCGGCGCATGTGGGCGTCCCGGTGATCGGGCGCGGTCACCGGAACATGGTCTTAGTCAGGCCACCCTCGCCGCCCTCTCCCCCAGGATGGCGCGGATTTCCGGCACGCAGGAACCGCAATTGGTACCGGCCTTGAGCATGGCCCCCACTTCCGCCACCGAGGACAGGCGATGGGTGTCGATGGCGCTGCGAATGGCCGACAGACCGACGCTGAAGCAGGCGCAGACGGTCTTGTCGCGGCCACGGTCGCCGCCGGGCGGCGCCCCCGCCACCAGGGTGGCCCGCTCGCCGCCGTCGATGGCGGCCCGGCCAAAGGCGGAAGCCACCCAGTCGGGCGAGAAATCGGTGGCCCAGGGAAAGACGAACAGCACAGAATCCAGCCGTCCGTTCACCAGCCGCGCCCCGCGATAATGGCCGCGATTGGGGTCGAGAAACTCGATCCATTCGCCCTGCTCGCCCAGCCATTGCTTGGCAGTGGCGGGCCAGTCCTGCCCCCCCTCCCCGGCCAGACGCCAGATGGAATGCTGGTTGCCGGCCGCCTTGGCCCAATAGAACGAGCGCGGCAGCTCAAGATCATGGCGCGACAGCAAGACGCCGTGCCATGACGGCGCCAGGGGCTCGACCATCACCGGCGCCTGTTTGAGTTCGGGCTGCCCCGAGAAAGGATCGGTGGCGGCGTCGATCAGACGGCCGACCACGGCGCTCGACGCATTGCGGTCGTTCCAGTGAATGGGAGCGAAGACCTCGCCAGGCTTCTGGGCGCTGTCCAAGGCGACCCGCAGCACCACCGAGGCACGCCGCCCCGACACCCGCGCCAGCCCGCCATCGGCCAGGCCAAAGCGCAGCCCGTCGCGGGGATGGACGGCGAGAACCGGCTCGGGCGCATGGGCGGCCAGCAGGGGCGAGCGGCCGGTGCGGGTCATGGTGTGCCATTGGTCGCGCATCCGTCCGGTATTGAGGATCAGGGGAAAGGCCTCGTCGGGCCGTCGGGCGGGCGGAACGGGGGTGACCCCCACTTGCCGCGCCTTGCCGTCGGAGTGATAGAAGCGGCCGTCGGCGAACAGCCGCGCCGTGCCCTGGCCGGGGGCGCGTACCGGCCATTGGATCGGGGCGATCTCCTGATATTCGGCCCCCACCAGCCCCGACAGATCCAGATCGCGGCTACCGCCATTCTCGAAGGCGGTCAGACGGCAGAATTCATCGAAGATCGGCCCCGGCCCGGCATAATCAAAGGCGGCGCCGAAGCCCATGCGCTTGGCCACTTCACTGATGATCCACCAATCGCCCCGGGCCTCGCCGGGTGCGGGCAGGAAGGGGCGCTGGCGGGTGATGCGGCGCTCGGAATTGGTGACGCAGCCCTCCTTCTCGCCCCAGGCCAGGGCCGGCAGGCGCACATGGGCGGCAAGGGTCGAATCGGTGACGGCCTCGCATTCCGAGACCACCACGAAGGGGCAGGTTTCCAGGGCGGCGCGGACCAGATCGGCCTCGGGCATGCTTACCGCCGGATTGGTGGCCATCACCCACAGGGCCTTGATCTTGCCCGCCGCCACGGCATTGAACAGATCCACCGCCTTGAGGCCGGGCCTGGTCGCCATGCGCCCGGCGTTCCAGAAACGCCCGACCCGCTCCACATTGGCCTCGTCGAAGCCCATATGGGCGGCCAGCATGTTGGCCAGACCACCGACCTCGCGCCCGCCCATGGCATTGGGCTGGCCGGTCAGCGAGAATGGCCCCATGCCGGGGCGGCCGATGCGGTTGGTGACCAGATGGCAATTGATGATGGCATCGACCTTGTCGGTGCCCGAGGACGATTGGTTGATGCCCTGAGACCAAACCGTCACCACCTTCTCGGTCTCGGCGAACCATGAGAAGAAAGTGACGATCTGCTCGGCCGGCACCCCCACCTCGACCTCGGCCTCCTCACCCTTGAGATGGGCCAGCAGGCCGTTGAACAGGACGGCATCGGAACCGGGGCGGATGGCCAGATGCAGATCGGCGCATTCGGCGGTGGCGGTGCGCCTTGGATCGACCACCACGATCTTCATCTCCGGCCGCCTGGTCTTGGCGGCCAGGATGCGCTGGAACACCACCGGATGGCACCAGGCGGTATTGGAGCCCACCAGCACCACCATGTCGGCCAGTTCCAGATCCTCGTAGCAGCCGGGCACGGTATCCGAGCCGAAGGCGCGCACATGGCCGGCGACGGTGGACGACATGCACAGCCGGGAATTGGTGTCGATATTGGCCGAGCCGATGAAGCCTTTCATCAGCTTGTTGGCCACGTAGTAATCCTCGGTCAGCAACTGGCCCGAGACGTAGAAGGCGACGGCATCGGGGCCGTGCTCGGCGATGGTGGCGGCGAAGCGTTCGGCCACCAGATCCAGGGCCGGTTCCCAGGGCGTTTGCTTGCCGTCGATCTCGGGGCGGAGCAGACGCCCCTCCAGACCGATGGTTCCGGCCAGGGCCGAGCCCTTGACGCACAATTTGCCGAAATTGGCGGGATGTTCGGGATCACCCCGGACCACCCAATCCTCGGAATCGTCGAGTCGGGCGGCGATGACGCCGCAGCCGACGCCGCAATAAGGACAGGTGGTTCGGATGATCTCAGCCATGCGCCACCTTTTTAGCCACATCCAGCTTCAGCCAGACCAATCCGTCGGCCACCTTGGACTCCACCGGGCGGGTGCAGCCCTCGTCGGGAGCGGTGGCCTCGCCGGTTTCCAGGTCGATGGTCCAGGAATGCAGCGGACACACCACCACCTTGCCCGAGACGATGCCTTCCGACAGCGGCCCGCCCTTATGGGGGCAGCGGTTGAACAGGGCGAAGATGTCGTCCTCGCGGGTGCGGAACACGGCGATGTCGCCCTTGTCGGTCTGTACGGTGCGGGCGCCCAGCCTGGGGATGTCCTCGACACGGCCGATCTTGATCCATTCGCGCATGATTTAGTCCACCTCGACCAGGGATTTGAATTCGTGCGCATCGACCTCGCCCGAGGCCCGCTCGGCCCAGGGATCGATCTGCGCGTATTTCTGGGAAAAGACGAAGCGCGAGAAGGCGGCACGGCGGCCTTCGGCGTCCTCGACGACCCGCTTCTTGATATAATCCATCCCGACCCGCTCGACCCACGGCGCGGTGCGTTCCAGGTAGCGGGCCTCCTCGCGGTAGATCTGCATGAAGGCGCCGGAATATTCGAGAACCTCCTCCTCGGTGGCGACGCGGACCAGATGGTCGGTGCCGCGCAGCTCGATGCCGCCATTGCCGCCCACCGAGATGTCGTAACCGGCCTCGACGCAGACCACGCCGATATCCTTGATGGTGGCCTCGGCGCAGTTGCGCGGGCAGCCCGACACCGCCAGCTTGACCTTGTGCGGCGTCCATGACGCCCACATCAGCCGTTCCAGCTTGACGCCGAGACCGGTGGAATCCTGGGTGCCGAAGCGGCACCATTCCGAACCGACGCAGGTCTTGACGGTGCGCAGCCCCTTGGCGTAGCCGTGGCCCGAGACCAGGCCGGCCTTGCCCAGATCGGCCCAGACGGCGGGCAGATCCTCCTTCTTGACCCCCAGCAGATCGAGGCGCTGGCCACCGGTGACCTTGACGGTGGGAATCTTGAACTTGTCGACCACGTCGGCGATGGCGCGCAGCTCGGCGGGATTGGTCAGGCCACCCCACATCCGCGGGATCACCGAATAGGTGCCGTCCTTCTGAATATTGGCGTGAACCCGCTCGTTGATGAAACGGCTCTGGTAATCATCCACATATTCCGCCGGCCAGGCGCAGAGCAGGTAGTAGTTGAGGGCCGGCCGGCACTTGACGCAGCCGTCGGCGTGACGCCAGCCCAGCGTCGAGCGCACCGCATCCTGGGACTTGAGACCCTGGACGACGATGGCCTTGCGCACCTCGTCATGGGAGAGATCGGTACAGCCGCACATGCCGCCGGCCTTGGCGTCCACCACCTCGCCGGTGACATGGCTGAGAATGGCCTGGACCACCCCGGCGCACTGGCCGCACGACGCCGACGCCTTGGTGTGGGCCTTGACCTCGTCCAGGCTGGTCAGGCCCTTCTCGGTGATGGCTTTGACGATGGCGCCCTTGGACACGCCGTT
>JACQAD010000360.1 GCA_016195125.1 Magnetospirillum sp. | reverse complement strand
GATGCGGCCCTGGCCATGGAGCTGGGCTGCGACGGCGTGCTGATGAACACCGCCATCGCCCATGCCAGGGATCCTGTCCGCATGGCTCGGGCCATGAAACTGGCCATCGAGGCCGGGCGGCTGTCCTATCTGGCCGGACGCATGCCCAAGAAGAGCTACGCCGACCCGTCCTCGCCCACTTCCGGCCTGATCTGAAGGAGGCCGTCATGAACATGGATGCTTTTCTCGATAATGTTCTTGTCTATGGCTTCTGGATCGGCCTGGGCTTCGGAGTCTCGTGGCTGATCCGGCGATTCAGCGGATGAGTTCGGCCCTGGTGCTGCTGCCGGGCCTGCTCAACGACGGGCGGTTGTGGGCTCATCAATCCCAGGCCCTGGGCGGGCGGCTGCCGGTGAGCGTCGGCGACCTCACCGAAGACGAATCCCTGGCGGGCATGGCCCTGCGGGTGCTGGAATCGGCGCCGCCGCGCTTCGCCCTGGCCGGTCTGTCCATGGGCGGCTATGTGGCCATGGAGATCATGCGCCGCGCCCCGGAGCGGGTGGAGCGCCTGGCCCTGCTCGATACCACGGCGCGCCCCGACCTGCCGGAGCAGACCCAGCGGCGCCGGGACGCCATCGACCTGGCCCGAGCCGGGGGCTTCGACAAGATCATGCCCACCATGTTGCCGTTGTTGCTGCATCCCGACCATCTGGCGGATTCCGGCCTCACCGCCCTGGCCAAGGATATGGCCAGGGCGGTGGGAGTCGAGGGCTTCGTCCGCCAGCAGACCGCCATCATGGCCCGGCCCGATTCACGGCCCTTCCTGTCGGCGATCGCCTGTCCGACCCTGGTGCTGTGCGGCGCCGATGACGGGCTGACGCCTCCCGATCGGCACGAGGAAATAGCCGCCCTGATCCCCGGTGCCCAACGGGTGGTGATTGAGCATTGCGGCCACCTTTCCGCCCTGGAGCAGCCCGAGGCGGTCAGTGCCGCCCTGGCAATCTGGCTGTCAGTGTAGGGCGACGCTTCCCGGACAATTGTCGGCCTCGATCTCGGCCGCCGGGCAGGCGATGGGGTCAAGCTTCAAATCCAGGCAGATGTGAATTTCGCCGAGTCTCTTGCCCTTGCACCGGGTGGTGATGGATGGGGCGGGCAAGGACCAGTGGCGCTTGAGCTCGGAGACCTTGATGGTCGTGATGCCCTTGGCCGAGAGGGTCGGCGCCAGCCCCAGCTTCGCCACCACCTGCCCGATGGAGCCGAAATAGGCATCCTGCCGGGTGGTGACGCAGGAACCGTGCTTTTCCCATTCATGCTCCATCAGGCTGGACCCGATCATGATCCGGGAGAGCTTGTCGATGGTGGGCGATGGCGTCAGCGGCGCCACCGCCTGACAGCATTGGGGCCATTGCCCGTTGGTGAATTGCGGCCAAAGACCGTGCACGACCATGCCGTAATCGGTGCCGGGGCCGCATTCCTGGCGGTTTTGCCGGCCCGAGGGCGTGGCGCAATAGCTGGGCGCCCAGGACAGGCTGAGCAGATAATAATCGAATTGGCCGGGCCTTCCCCTGGTCGGGCCGCACTGGTCGGCCATGGCGGCGGAGGCGCAGAAGGCCGAAGCGACGAGGGCGGCGATCAACGGTGACTTCGCCATGGGGATCTGGTCCTTGGTTGGTGGCCGGGGGCGGTTGGGAAACCATGCTGGAAAGCAATCCAGGCGCGAACTATATTCTTAAGAAATAGGCGATAAAATACTGGGCAGGCTTAACGGAGGCACACATGACGGGCAGAGGTCCGGGCCATTTGCGCAAGACCACCAATGTGGTGCTCGACGCGCTGGTCCAGGCGGCGGAGCAGGCCCTGCACGGCCATGCCCTGGACATGCACACCCTCGAGGCGCTGGTGGCCGGCTTGAAGGTTTCCAGCGCCTTCGACGATTTCTATCACCGCTCCTACCGCGAGATGATGGAAGTGGTCGAGGGTGAAAAGCGTGAGATGCGCCGCACCAACGCCTTCGGCCGCCTGATGATGCATCCGCTGTCACCGCTCTATACGGACGGGAGTCTGGACCGGGTGCTGGTGCCCAATATTTTCTCGTTCCTGCATCTGGTGCTGGGCGACGAGGAAGAGGTGGCGGCCGAGCATTGCGCCGACATCGTCCGGGCCCTGAAAGAGGATCTGGGTGACAATTTCACCTGGGACGCCTTCTACGACGATCCCGAGGCCAAGGTCGTGATGTGGCGGGTGCTGGTGCAGATCGCCGCATCGTTCAAGCGCTACGACCTGCGCAAGGACTGGTTCATCAAGCTGATGCAGTATCGGCCGACCACGGTCAGTCTGGCATCCAACGCCTTCATGACCCGCGAGCATGATCCGTCGGAGGAGCCCATTCATTTCGGCGAGCGTGAATTCTGCATCTTCTTCCACGCCATGTTCGATCAATTGCAGACCCTCACTCCCAGGGACGAGGCGGCGTTCCGCAAGGAATTCGGCAACGACCCCCACCATCTCATCGGCGGCTTCCTGGTGAATCTGGCCACCTGCGCCATCTGACGCTCATGCTCGGCCGAGGTGGTCGGCGCAATACCCCCACAGTGCGCGGTGTTGCCAATCAACCGCCCCTGGGAGTAGGGTTCCAGCCGAATTTGCCAGGATTTTCCCCATGCGTCCCGATCTTGCGGCTAAGTACGACCTCCGCGTTCCCCGCTATACCTCCTATCCGACGGCACCGCATTTTCACCCCGAGGTGACGGGTGAAACCTATCGGGGCTGGCTGGGCGGCATAGATCCCAAGCTGGAACTGTCGCTGTACCTTCACATCGCCTTTTGCGCCGAGATGTGCTGGTTCTGCGGCTGCCATACCAAGATCACCAAGCGCTACGCCCCGGTCGCCGCCTATATGGACGCCCTGTGGCGCGAGGTGGAGCTGGTGGCCGAAGCCCTGCCGACGCGCATGACCGCCCGGCACATCCATTTCGGCGGCGGCAGCCCCACCATTCTCAAATCCGAGGATTTCGTCCGCACCATCGATCTGCTGAAGAACCGTTTCCTGCTGAAGGACGGGGCCGAGGTGGCGGTGGAGCTGGACCCGCGTACCGCCGACGAGGCCTATGTCAAGGCCATGGCCGGGGCCGGGGTGACGCGGGCCTCCATCGGCGTCCAGGATCTCGACGACAAGGTTCAGCAGGCCATCAACCGTATCCAGCCCTACGAGGTCACCGAGCGGGTGGTGGAGTGGCTGGGCAAGTACGGCGTGCCCGAGGTCAATATCGACCTGATCTATGGTCTGCCCCATCAGACCCTGGAAGGCCTGCTGGCCACGATCGAGCATGCGGTCAAGGGCTTCAAGCCCAAGCGGGTGGCCCTGTTCGGCTATGCCCACGTGCCGTGGATGAAAAAGCATCAGCGGCTGATCCCGGAAGAATCCCTGCCCGATACCAATACCCGCTGGCAGCAATACGAGCAGGGCTGTCGCCTGCTGACCGAAACCCTGGGCTATGTTCAGATCGGCCTCGACCATTTCGCCGCGCCTGACGATTCCATGGCCATCGCCCTCAAGGAAAACCGCCTGCATCGGAATTTCCAGGGCTATACCACCGATTCCGCCACCACCCTGATCGGCTTCGGGGCCTCGGGCATCGGCTCGCTGCCCCAGGGCTACGTGGTCAATGACGGCGAGGTCCACGCCTATCAGCGCGCCATGGCCGAGGGCCGCCTCGCCACCTCGCGCGGCATCGCGGTCACCGCCGACGATATGCTGCGCCGTGAAATCATCGAGCGGCTGATGTGCGATCTGGCGATCGACCTGGACGAGATCGCCGGCCGCCATGGCGTCGATGGCGCCTCCTTCGCGCCCGAGTTGGCCTCGCTGGCGCCGCTTGCCGCCGATGGGCTAGTCAGCGTCGATGGCCGCCGCATCACCGTCACCGATGACGGGCGCACCCTGGTCCGCGCCGTCTGCGCCGCCTTCGACCGCTATCTCAAGGCCGGCGAACAACGTCACTCCAAGGCAGTCTGATCATGACCATGAAATGGGCCGACTACTTCATGGGCTTCGCCCGTCATGCCGCCAGCAAGTCCAAGGATCCCAGCACCCAGGTGGGAGCGGTGGCGGTGGGGCCGGACGGCGAGATCCGCGCCACCGGTTTCAACGGCTTGCCTCGCGGGGTCGAGGACAAGCCCGAACGCATGGAGCGCCCGGCCAAGTATCTGTGGACCTCCCATGCCGAGGAGAATCTGGTGGCCCATGCCGCCCGGGTGGGGGTCAGCCTCAAGGGTTGTACCATCTATGTCACCCATTACCCGTGCTCGCGCTGCGCCCGCTCGCTGATCCAGGCCGGAATTGCCAAGATATGCGTCGGCCCCGGCACCACCTCCATGCCGGCCGAGGAATTCGAGACGGCACGGATCATGTTCGCTGAATCCGGCGTGGATGTCAGTTGAGTGTAACGCGCTTTCCTAATGTTGACCTACCCACCCCACCCCGTGCGGGTGGGGTTGCGCTACCCAACTAATTTCCCATACTCCCCCTACGGGTGTTCCGCCGTGGGTTTGGTGCTGGCACAAATGGCACACCATAAGGCGACGAGAAGCGCCGGAACGACCAAGGGAGATGCAACGGACATGGACCAGTCCAAACGCTATGCCAATCTGGGCCTGGGCGAAGCCGAGCTGATCAGGGGCGGCCGTCACGTTCTGTGCGCCTATCGGATGAAGCCCAAGGCTGGGAATTCATATCTGGCCACGGCGGCGCATTTCGCCGCCGAATCCTCCACCGGCACCAATGTGGAGGTCTGCACCACCGACGACTTCACGCGCGGCGTCGATGCCCTGGTCTACCAGATCGACGAGGCCGCCGAGCTGATGAAGATCGCCTATCCGGTGGATCTGTTCGACCGCAACATCATCGACGGCAAGGCGATGATCGCCTCGTTCCTGACCCTCACCATCGGCAACAACCAGGGCATGAGCGACGTGGAATACGCCAAGATGGTGGATTTCTACGTGCCGCCCGACTTCCTGTCCCTGTTCGACGGCCCGGCCTGCAATATCAGTCAGATGTGGCGGGTGCTGGGGCGGCCCGAGGTGGATGGCGGCATGGTGACCGGCACCATCATCAAGCCCAAGCTGGGCCTTCGCCCCAAACCCTTCGCCGACGCCTGCCATCAGTTCTGGCTGGGCGGCGATTTCATCAAGAACGACGAGCCCCAGGGCAATCAGGTCTTCGCGCCGCTCAAGGAGACCATCCGCCTGGTGGCCGACGCCATGAAGCGGGCTCAGGACATTACCGGCCAGGCCAAGCTGTTCTCGGCCAACATCACGGCCGACGATCCCGCCGAGATGATCGCGCGCGGTCACTACATCCTCGAGACCTTCGGCGAGAACGCCTCGCATGTGGCCTTCCTGGTGGACGGCTTCGTGGCCGGGCCGACGGCGGTGACCACCTGCCGGCGCAACTTCCCCGGCACTTTCCTGCACTATCACCGGGCCGGTCACGGTGCCGTGACCTCGGCCCAGTCCAAGCGCGGCTATACCGTGCTGGTGCACATGAAGATGGCGCGGCTGCTGGGCGCCAGCGGCATCCATACCGGCACCATGGGCTATGGCAAGATGGAGGGCACCGCCGACGAGAAGTCGGTGGCCTACATGCTGGAGCGAGCCCAGGCCGACGGCCCCTTCTATCATCAGGATTGGGGCTCGATGCTGGCCTGCACGCCGATCATCTCGGGCGGTATGAATGCGCTCCGCCTGCCGGGCTTCTTCAGCAATCTTGGTCATTCCAACGTCATCCAGACTTCGGGCGGCGGTGCCTTCGGGCACAAGGACGGCGCGGTGGCCGGGGCTCTGTCCTTGCGGCAGGCCCACGAGGCCTGGGCCAAGGGGATCGATCTGGTGCGCTATGCCGAGGACCATACGGAACTCAGGGGAGCCTTCGAATCCTTTGCGTCCGATGCGGATCAATTGTATCCCGGCTGGCGCGATCGTTTGCGCATCGCCGCTTAAGGGGGGGGGCGGAGCATTGTCCAGAAAACACCCGGTCATCGCTGTCACCGGCTCTAGTGGGGCGGGGACCAGCACGGTGAAGGACGCGTTCGAGCATATGTTCCGGCGCGAGGGGATCAAGCCGGCGGTGATCGAGGGTGACAGCTTTCACCGCTATAACCGCGCCGACATGAAGAAGGCCATGGCCGAGGCGGAGAAGGGCGGCAGCCGGACCTTCAGCCATTTCGGTCCCGAAGCCAATCTGTTCGCCCAGCTGGAGGAATTGTTCTCCACCTATGGCGACACCGGCCGCGGGCGGCGGCGCTATTACGTCCATAATGACGAGGAAGCGGAGCGCTTTGCCCATCTCGGGGTGGGGTCAGGCGAATTCACCCCCTGGGAGGATCTGGCCGAGGATACCGACTGCCTGTTCTACGAAGGCCTGCACGGCTGCGTCGCCACCAAGGACGTCAATGTCGCCCAGCATGTGGATCTGCGCATCGGCGTGGTGCCGGTTCTCAATCTGGAATGGATTCAGAAGATTCACCGCGACACCAACCAACGCGGCTATTCCGAGGAAGCGGTGATGGAGACCATCCTGCGCCGCATGCACGATTACGTTCACTACATCGTGCCGCAGTTCAAGCTGACCGATATCAATTTCCAGCGGGTGCCCATCGTCGATACCTCGGACCCGATCATCGCTCGCGACATCCCGACGGCCGACGAGAGTCTGGTGGTGATCCGTTTCCGCAAGCCCGACCGCTTCCGCGTCGACTTCCCCTTCCTGCTGCAGATGCTGAAGGATTCGTGGATGAGCCGCCGCAACACCATCGTGGTGCCGGGCGGCAAGATGGGTCTGGCCATGGAGCTGATTTTGACCCCGATCCTTCGCCGCATCATGGAGGACCGCCGGTCGGTTCTCGGCTGACGGTTCTTTGCGACGGCGAGGGAGCCGTACTGGGCCGGTGGGGTATCTCCCCCTCACCGGCCCATTTTTTACCTCAGCCGCTCTTCATGGCGGTCAGGAAGCCGTCCACTTCCTTGCGCAGGGCGCCCGATTCTTCCACCAGTTCGTCGGCGGCCTTGAACATCCCCGAGGCCATTTCGCCGGTGGCGGTGGCGGCCTTGGAGACGTCGGCGATATTGCGGGTGATCTCGGCGTTCCCCGAGGCCGCCTGCTGGACCGAGCGCACGATCTCGCCGGTGGCGGCGGTCTGCTGCTCCACGGCGGCGGCGATGGAGGACACCACCTGATTGACCCGGTCGATGGTCTGGCCGACCGAGCGGATGGTCTCCACCGCTTCCGAGGAGATCGACTGGATGCCGGCGATCTGTTGGGCGATCTCGTCGGTGGCCTTGGCGGTCTGGTTGGCCAGAGTCTTGACCTCGGACGCCACCACGGCGAATCCCTTGCCGGCCTCACCGGCGCGGGCCGCCTCGATGGTGGCGTTCAAGGCCAGGAGATTGGTCTGGCCGGCGATGTCGTTGATCATCTGGACCACTTCACCGATGCGCCGGGCGGCGCTGGCCAGCCCATCCATGGTGCCGTTGGCGGCGTGAATACCCGAAACCGCTTCCGACGTGATGGTCGCCGTCTCGGTAACCTGGCGACTGATCTCCTGCACGGACGACCCTAATTCCTCGGCGGCACTGGCCACGGTGGCCACATTGGAGGCGGATTGCTCGGCGGCGTTGGCCACGGCGGAGCCCTGGCTGCTGGTCAGCTCGGCGGTGGTTTGCAGCGAACTGGAGAGGTGATGCACCCGGTCGATGGAGCCCACCACCGTGGCCAGGATCTTCTCCATGGTGCCGTTGAACTGGGCGATCAGCTGATCGCGCCGGGTCATCAGTCCGGCCTGGAGCTCGCGCTGGCGCCGCTGGTCGCCTTCCAGCTCGGCGGCCTTGCGCATACCGTCGCGGAACACCGCCACGGCGCGGGCCATGGCGCCCACTTCATCCCTGCCGTCCTGGGACGGAATCTCCACATCGGTGCTGCCGTCGGCCAGCCGTCCCATCACGCCGGTCAGCTGAGTCACCGGGCCGGCGGTCAGACGGGCCATGACCAGGGTGACCACGGTGCCGATGGCCAGGAAGATGGCCAGAACACCGAAATACTGGGTTTCCGTGCTGGCGGCATTGGCCGTGGCGTCGCGGTAATCCTCGGCGGCACGGACGGCGGCGTGTTCGGTCAGATCCTTCAGCTTGGCGCGAATGCCGTCATATTCCAATTCGGTGGCGCCCATCATGGACAGGGCGGTGACGTGGTCGCTGGAATACATGTCCAACACGTCGAGGGCGGCCAGGGTGTAATCCTTGACCTGCTTGGCGACGGCGGGGTCGGCCTTGGTCGCCTCGACCAGAATCTTGGCCTTGTCGCTGAGCGATTTGATGTCGGCGCGGACCTGGGTGTCCAGGGTCTTGATGCGGTCCTTGTCCTCCTTGGCGGCCTGCCAGCCCAAGAGGCGATAGACGTTGGACTCGATGGTGGCGGCCATCCCATCCAGCTCGGCCGCCGCGCGACTGTTGGCGAACGAGACCGTGACCATGGCCGCCATGGAGCGCTCCTGGCGTCCCATGGCCAAATGGAAGACCGCGCCAAGCACAACGATGCAGGCCACCAGAAGGAGGGGCGCTATGAAGAATTTTACGGTGATGCGGGCATCTGCGATCCGGGCGAGCACGGGATTCTCCCAATAACGTAATAGCTGCGACCGGCGCCAGGATGGTTCCGATCGTTTCTACTACTGCTCGCTTCCCTATACGAACGCATAATTATTTTATTACGCCGCGTTCTGGCGCAACAAGATTGCCAAGATCACAGGCGCCCGGTCAAGGACTTGTTCAATTCTGCATATAGATTCCATTATTCCAAACCGCCAATTCCACTGGCGCTTGGTGCGTGAGTGGGGTCAACTGGGGCAGTTTCGTTGGGCGGGTCTGTTTCCGAAGGAGTGAATGGTGATTCTGGACGACGCGCGCGTGCTCGTGGTCGAGGACAACGAATTGAACCGGATCTTTGCCTGCGCCGTGCTTGAAAGCATGGGGGTGACGCAGGTGGAGTGCGCCGTGAACGGTCGCGAGGGGCTGGAGAAGCTTGGCGGTTTCGCTCCCGACCTGGTTCTGCTCGATCTGATGATGCCCATCATGGATGGTCAGGAATTCCTTCGTCATTTGCGGGCCGATCCCCGCTACCGGGATCTGCCGGTTCTGGTGGTCTCGGCAGTGGATTCTCAATCCATGCGCAATGCGCTGTTCGCCGTTGGCGCCAGCGATTATGTGAGCAAGCCGATTGATCGCCATGAACTTGTGGCGCGTGTGGGCGTGCATTTGCGCAACCACCTGCTTCTGACCGATTTGCGCCGTTATCGGGACAGGCTGGCCCACGATCTGGCCACAGCCAGGGGAATGCAGAACGCCCTTTTGCCGGGCGCGGCGCAATTGGCTCAGGCGCAAAGCCGATTCGGCCTTTCCATCGCGGCAATGTTCCGTCCATCGGCCGAACTGGGCGGTGATCTTTGGGGGCTGGAGCCGGTGGATGAGAACCGCCTGGCGGTGTTCACGGTGGATTTCACCGGCCACGGCGTCGCGGCCTCCATCAATACCTTTCGCATGCATCTGCTGCTGACGGATATGGCCGAGGAGATGGGCGACCCAGCCGCTTGTCTGACCCGAATCAATGCCGCTCTGGTGCCGCTGCTGCCACGGGGCCAGTTCGCCACCATGACCCTGGCGGTGATCGATCGTCAGACGGCAACCCTTGCCCTGGCCAATGCCGGAGGGCCTGCGCCGATCCTGGCGGTGGAGGGGGAGGTCCAGCGACTGACTGGACGGGGGCTGCCCCTGGGGATCAGTTCCAATCCGGTATTTGCGAACAGCGTTGTTGCCTTCCCGCCGGGCAGTCAGCTGTCCCTTTACAGCGACGCCCTGGTGGATGCCGCCGACGCATCGGCCGGAGACCTGATCGGCGAGGATGGCGTCCTGGAGATGGTGCGGGGGGCCTTGTGCGACGACCCCGCCGGGATGGTGGATGGAATTATGGCCGCCTTCGCCGCCAGATCACCGGGCGAGGCGGAAGACGACGTGACCTGGGTGCAGGTGCTAGGGTAGGGCGAAGCGCATGGAGATGCGCCGGCCATGGGCGGTAAAACTCACCCTCCGGCACAGGGCGCGAATGTGGCACAGGCCGCGGCCGCTGGGTGCCGTCGGTTTGATGGGGACGGGGATGCGCGAAGGCTTGAAGCCGCGGCCACGATCCTCGACCCGGATGACCAGATGATGCTGGTTCCAGTCGGCGGCGATGGTTACCGGGCGGTGGCCGAAACGAGGGTCGTCGGATCGGCGGTGCATGACCTGTGTAAAGGCCAGCAGCCCCTCTCGGGTGGCCCGTAATCGCCCATCCAGGCCAAGATTGCCGTGAATGACCGCATTGCCGACGGCTTCTTGAAGCGCCAGATGAATATCGTCACGGATGGAGATCAGGCGGGGCAGGCGGCTGCAAAGTGCCTCGACCATCAGGCCCACGGCGTCATGCCGCAGGACCGACACGGTCGACAGCCGCAGAAGCAATCGGGCCGGCATCCGCGTCAGTCCCTTGCCGGGATCTCCGCAATCAAGATCGATCGCCCAGGATGACGGGTGGTCGAGCAGTTCCCCGACCCCCGCCTGATCCTTGCCCGAGAAGAGCGTCAGAACTGCCGGATCATCGTTGTCGTTGCGCAGCGGCAAAGCCCCGGACTCGGCCATTCGAATCAAGCCACGGGCATGGCGGCGGCCGGCGAGGTGGGAAATAACGCGGATGTCCGTTCTCTTCTGGGTCACTTGAACTCAAAAAGGGTATTGAAGGCGGCTCTGTCCAGGGCAGCGTAGACCGGACCCGATGCCTTGTGAATGGTGACCTTGGCGCCCACGCTCTGGGTCCAATCATAGATATGAACGAACAGGCTCATTCCGGTGGAATCGATGAAGTCCATCTGGGAGAGGTGGATTTCCAGTGGGCCTTTGCTCGGGCTGGCCGCCAGCTCGGACAGAACCTGCGGGAAGTGAATGGCCTCGGCGAAGGTCAGGCGCCCGCTGATGGTCAGGTGGATGGCATCGCTGCCGGTCTTGATCTCGTATTGCATGATTACTGATCTCGAATCAAAGGGATCTCAGGAGGCGCGGATACTGGTCAGGAAGGTATCGACCCGCTCGCGCAGGCGATTGGCGCGGTCGGCCACATCCTTGGCGGTGTCGAAGACGTCGTCGGCCACCCGTTCCGTCTGTTCCGCCGATTGATTGACGCTGACGATGTTGGAACTGACCTCGGTGGTCGCCTGAGCCACCTGCTGAACATTGCTGGCGATTTCACCGGTGGCGGCGTCCTGCTGGTGGACGGCGTGGGAAATGCTGGCCGATGCCTGGCCGATTCGCTCGATCACCTTGGTGATTGAGCCGATGGCGGCGACGGCGTCGGTCGTGACCTTCTGGACGGTGGAGATCTGGCTGGAGATCTCATCCGTGGCCTTGGCGGTCTGATTGGCCAGGGTCTTGACCTCGTTGGCGACGACGGCGAAGCCCTTGCCCGCTTCCCCCGCGCGAGCGGCTTCAATCGTGGCGTTGAGCGCCAGCAGGTTGGTCTGGGCGGCGATATCGGCGATCAGGCCGACCACGTCACCGATCTTGCCCACCGCCTGGGCCAGGGTATTGACCAGAGCGGTGGTGCGCTCGGCCTCGGTCGATGCTTCGCCGGTGATCTTGACGGATTCGTTGACCCGTTCGGTGATTTCGACGCCCGTCACGGCCAATTGCTCCGCCGATCCGGCAGCGGTTCGCATGTTGACGGCAGTCTCCTCGATGGCCGAGGCCACGGCGGTGGCCTGGCTGGAGGCACCTTGGGCGGTATCGGAGAGGGTTCGCGAGGTGGCTTCGAGTTCGTGGGCGGTCGACGCCATGGCTTGCAGCGCCTCGGTGACTTCCTCGTTGAATTCCTTCAGCAGGTTATCGACGACGCGGGCCCGCTTGTCCTTGGTCCATTCGGCCTGACGCTGTTCCTCGGCCAGTTCCTCGGCACGGATCAGTCCGGTCTTGAAGATTTCCACGGCGCGGGCCATTTCGCCGACCTCGTCCTGGCGGTCCAGGGCAGGGACGTTCACGTGGAATTGCTTTTGCGACAGCCCGGCCATCACTGCCGACAGATTGACCAGCGGCCGGGTGATGCGCCTGGCCACCAGCACCGACAGGCCCAGCACCAGCAGGGTCAGTACCAGGACGCCGCCGCCGAAGACCAGGGCCCGTGACCAGAAGGCGGCATCCACGTCATCGAGATAGATGCCGGTTCCCACCACCCAGCCCCAGGGAGCGTAGAGCTTGACGTAGGAGATCTTGCGGACGGCATGTGCGGCGCCGGGCTTGGGCCAGTCATAGTAATGGAAATCGGCGCCCCTGGCCTTGACCGCCTCGTTCATGCGCACGAACAGGGGCTCGCCGGCGGCATCCTTGATGTTGGAGGCATCCTTGCCGTCCATCTCCGGCTTGATCGGGTGCATGACCATCTTGCCCGACAGGTCGTGTATCCAGAAATAGTCGTCGGTGCCATAGCGCAGGCCACGGATATCGCGCATGGCGGCGACCTTGGCATCGGCCTCGGACATGCGGCCGGCCTTGGCTTCGGAATCGTAGGTGACGATGATTCCCGAGGCGCTGTCCACCAGATCGCGGACCTTGGCCTTGCGGCCGGACAGAACCTCGTCATTCAAGATGTTGAGGGCGCCGATGAAGATCAGGCACATGCCGATGAAGGCCGTTGCCACGATCAGGCCGATCTTTGCGCCGATTTGTCTGTTATCAAGCCACTCCATCGCCACCCTCAATCCGTTCTGACGCAACCCCTTGGGCCATATAGAACGTAGCCTTGCGGGAATGTCAAACGTTGGAAGGAAACGAATTCAGTCAAGGAAGAGTGCGGAGCGGTGTATCTGCTGGATAGGGCAAACTAGCAATATACATATTAGCCTGATCTAGGTGTATCTCCTGACATATCTGAGCCGAGATATTAGAATCATCTATTATGCTGCGTTGCGGCGAAGTCGATGATGTTTAAGGTGCGGCTTATCCGCATCATTAACTGCGGTAATTTCAGGGTTGCAATTGAGAGGTCTGGCCAAACAGGATCTTCTTTGCCTCTTCGGTTACCACCCGCTGGGTGTTGACCTCATCGGCGCGGGCATAGGCGCGCTGTACCGCAGGGCGAGCGGCCATGGCGGTGAACCAGCGTTTCAGATTGGGGAAGTCGTCGAGGCTCTGGCGTTGACGCTCCCATGGAACGATCCAGGGATAGGAGGCCATATCGGCGATGGAATACATCCCGGCCATGAACTCTCGTTCAGCCAGGCGGCGGTCCAGAACGCCGTAAAGCCGGTTCGTCTCCTTGACGTAGCGGTCGATGGCATAGGGGATCTGTTCGGGCGCATACTGGACGAAATGGTGATTCTGTCCGGCCATGGGGCCAAGGCCGCCCATCTGCCAGAACAGCCATTGCAGGGTTTCGACCCGGGTGCGCAGATCGTGGCCGATGAAGCGGCCGCTTTTCTCCGCCAAATAGAGCAGGATCGCCCCGGATTCGAAGACGCTGATGGGAGCGCCACCCCCCTAGGGATCATGATCGACGATGGCGGGCATGCGGTTATTGGGAGAGATGCGCAGGAAGTCGGGATGAAACTGCTCGCCCTTGCTGATATTCACCGGGACGATGCGGTAGGGCAGTCCCGCTTCCTCCAGGAAAATGGTGATCTTGTGACCGTTGGGCGTGGTCCAGTAGTAAAGGTCGATCATGCCGAAATCTCCCGTTCCTGATGGAAGAGAGTTAGGCCGGTACCGGCAGGGCGAAAGCCCTGCCGGTGGTATGGGGCCGGCCGATCAGCGCCACTGCTCGACCTTCATCCGACCCTTCATTTTCAGGTCGGTTTCCAAGATGTGATTCATCAGCCAGTGATTAAGGAAGGCTGACATTTCGCCGGAGGCCACTTTGAGATCGGTGTATTCGCCGGCATTGAATTTGGCGATGTAGTCGCCCAATGTCTTGCGCAGGGCGGCATGCTGACGCTTGTTTTCCTCCAGGCCCTCGTATTTGGCCACGGCCTGGATATATTCCTCGCGGGCGAAGTGGTCATAGGCATAAAGCTGCAGCCTCTCCAGGGTAATCTGGATGCTGTGCTTATCAACGCCGTCAGATGATTTCGCCTTGGCCTCGAAATCATTGATGAGAGCGATCAGTTCCTTGTGGTCGGCATCAATTTCGATGTCGCCGACCTTGAGATTGTCATCCCAAGCAATAGTCATCTGGTTTCCCCCTCTTCTTATTCCATAACCCTAGCGCGTCCGTAAGCATGGCTCAACGGGGGAACGAAGAGAGATGCACCAATTCCTGGCATGAAAAAGGGGAGGTGACCCTCGCCCTCTGAAACCGGGGCAAGGGTCGACCGCTCCGTCTGTGGCCTACATCTTGGCGTGATCGATGGATTCGAAGTTCACGTGGTGCTCTTCGCCGCCGCTCTGGTGATGAACCGGAGTGTCTTCCGGCTTGTGCTGGTTGTTGTCCTGGGCGTTGTGCTCGCCATGATGTTCGGTCTTTTCAGTCCAATCACCGTGCTCGCCATGGGCCACGGCGGCACCATGGTCATGGTTGTCGGCGGCATCGGCCACATCGGTCCAATTGCCGGTATGATCTCCGATGGTATCGTGGCCGGTGCCAAAGTCGAACAGCATGGTCTCGCCGTTATCATGCCCCATGGCGTCATGGCCGAAGCCGTGATCGTGCGAGTTGTGACCGGACAAATCGATCCCGGAACTGTCGAAGGTGCCGTCATGGGAACCCAGCGCCTCGCTCACGCCCACATGAAGGCTCTGGGAGGCGCTGGCTACCGAGGTGCCGTCATGGGCCGTGGCGCTGACCGTCAGGTTAAAGTCCGAAACGCTGCCGTCGCCGGGCATCACCAGCTTCAGATTATGCATATCGCCGCCGGTCAGGGAGAACGAGCCGTCGGCACCGGGAAGATGGGCGCCGCTGTCACTGACCAGCGAGCAACCAGAGGGGACGCCCTCGATGTTGTAGGTCAGGCTGGCATGGCTGTCGTGTTCGGTGGCGCCGATGTTGAGGTCGGCGACCAGATGAGTGGGGGCATGGTAGGCCCCGCCCTGGTGGTCGAGGCCGCTGATGGCGATGTGGTCGTCGGGGCCTTGGGTGCTGGTGACGGTGAAGTCGTGGTGTACCGCATTGCCCGACGCCATGCCGTCCAACTGGCTTTCGGTGATGGTCACCGCGCCGTCTGCCCCGGCGGTCCAGACATGGCCGGCATCGCTGATGGTGTCACCGGCATGCAGGCCGGTGACATGGACGCCGCCCAACTGGGATTCCTGACCGCTGATATCCAGGTGCAGGGACTGGGTGTGGGTGGTCTCGGTGGTGGTGTGGCTCACGGCCCCGGCATTGCCGTCATTGACGGTGTAGGTCACCGAGCCGTTATGCAGGTCGGCGCTGTGATGGCCGGTGTCCAATTGGACACCGCCTGACTTGGCGCCGGAACCGGCATTGATGGCCTGGCCGTTGAGGGTGACCTGATCGACGGTAATGTTGGTGCCGTTGGCCCCCACGAAACTCAGCTTGCCGCCATCGTGAATGTCGAGGCCATCGAGGGTGGTGGTGCCGGCTCCGGCGTGGCCGACCACATGGCCGTCGTAGACGATGTCGAATCCATGCTTGTCGCCTGCCTGGTCGGCGGTGGCGTGAACCACCAGCCTGCCGCTGTCATTGCCGAAATCGCTGCCGTTACCACCGGTCACCGTGGTGTGAGTGGTGGTATGGACGCTATCGACTCCGACGCGATCGGTGATGATGGCGGCGGGGTCGCTGACCACATGGACATGAGCGGTGGTGCTGAGGACCGGCGTATCAACATGGGCGGAGGCGTGCTCATCCTTGCCGTCGTGGTCTTCGGACTTATGGCCATGCCCGTCCTTGCCGTCGTGGTCTTCGGACTTATGGCCGTGCTCATCCTTGCCGTCGTGGTCTTCGGACTTATGGCCGTGCTCATCCTTGCCGTCGTGCTGATCCTTGCGGCCGTGCCCGTCCTCATTGCTATCAGAATCATTGGGCGCCGGCGCCGGAATCGGCGCGGGGGTGGGAGTCGGCGCGGGGGTGGGATCGGCGGGCGTCACGTCCGAGGTCGGCGTGGTGTCGGTCTCGGGGGTGGGAGTCGGCGCGGGGGTGGGATCGGCGGGCGTCACGTCCGAGGTCGGCGTGGTGTCGGTCTCGGGGGTGGGAGTCGGCGCGGGG
>JACQAD010000336.1 GCA_016195125.1 Magnetospirillum sp. | reverse complement strand
TGCTGGCGGCCCCGCTGGGGGCGTCGGCGGTTCTGGTGTTCGGGATGCCGGAATCACCTCTGTCACAACCGGCCAGCGTCATCGCCAGCCATCTGCTGGCCACGTCGGTGGGCCTGGCCTTCGATCACCTCCTGCCCGGCGGCGGCTGGATCGCCATGGCCATGGCGGTCGCGGTGGTGATGGTGTTGCTGGCGGGGCTGCGGCTGACCCATCCTCCGGCGGGTGCGGACCCGCTGGTGGTGATGATGGCCCATCCGGGCTGGAGCTTCCTGGTGATGCCGGTCCTGGTGGGGACCGTGATCCTGGTGGTGGTGGCGGTCCTGGTGCACCGCCTGCCGCCCCGGGCGACCTATCCCCTGCCGGTTCATCCCCCCGAGGGATGAGGCTCAGTCCTGAGCCGAATCGTCGCGGTTGGACAGGGCCTTGGCCAAGTCATAGATGCGGCGGCGCACGTCGGGATCGGTAATGGAATAGTAGTTGCGCACCAATTCCAGGGTCTCACGGCGCAGGCGAGGATCAGCCTCGGCGGCACGGGGCTCCTCCTTGGGCGGCTCGCGAACCATCTGGACCGGGCTAAGGCCCTTCACGTCTTCGGGCATGTCGTCGAAGAAGTACGAAACCGCCACTTCCAGCGATCGCGATAAGTCGAAGAGTCGCGAGCAACTGATACGATTGGCGCCGCGTTCGTATTTCTGAACCTGCTGGAAGGTCAGGCCGATCAAATCGCCAAGTTTCTCTTGGCTCAGGCCCAGTAACGTCCGCCGCAAACGCATGCGGGATCCCACATGAACGTCGATTGGATTGGGCGCACCGGCTGGCGTGCGACCTCGATTTGCCTTTCTGCGCGGCATGTTTCCCTCGAACCCATAAAGCGCCCAATACTTGCTCTAGTAATTTTACAAACGCAAGAGGGAAAGAACGCTCGAAATAATGGAAAAACCAACAAGATGGACAGAGGTGCACAAACTCGGATTCAAACTATACCTATTTGACAACCGTTTGGAAGTGCCTGTCCTGGGGGGTTGTTGGTTGTCCCGCAGGGATCATCCGCTTTGGCATTCGAATTCGATTGATACGGTTATTGTATAACTTAAGGTTAGGTCTGCCGGGCTACTTAGAATTGAGTCCTTCCAAGTCAATCCAACTGAAAAACCAACGCCTTCAAATAAGCGCTTTCAGGAAGCGAAGGGTGGAGCGGATGGTCCGGGGCGGCGCCGGCGCTTCTGAGAATACGGCCTGATCGCCCGGCCAGATGCAGGCCGTGTCCGATCTCTTCGGCGAAGGTCTCGGTGGGCATGTGATGTGAGCACGAGGCGCACAGGAGAAACCCGCCGGGCTCGACCAGGGCGGCGGCCAGCCGGGCCATCTTGCGATAGCCCTTGGAGCCGGCGCCCAGATCCTTGCGCGATTTGACGAAGGCCGGCGGGTCGGCGATGACCAGTCCAAAGCGTTCCTTGGCGGCGGCCAGACGCTCCATTTCGGCGAAGGCCTCGGCACGCACGGTCTGGACGGCGACGCCGTTGAGCCCGGCGGCCCGATCGGCCAGGGCCAGGGAATGCTCGGAGCGGTCCACGGCAATGGTCTCGGCCGCACCGGCCATGGCCGCCTGCACGGCGAAACCGCCGGCATAGGTGTAGAGGTCCAGCACCCGGCGGCCCTTGGCCAGGCGGGCAGTGAAGGCGCGGTTGTCGCGCTGGTCGTAGAACCAGCCGGTCTTCTGCCCATCGGTGAGGTCGGCGACGAAGCGGCAGCCGTTCTCCACCAGTTCCACCGGCCCGGTCAGGCTTCCGGCGGCGACGAGGTGGTGCTGGTCCAGGCCTTCCAGCTTGCGGATCGGGCTGTCGTTGACCAGAACGACCGCGCTGGGCGCCAGCACCTGCTCGACGGCCTTCAGAAGCTGCGGCAGCAATGCTTCCATTCCGGCGGTGTTGGTCTGCATGGCGACGACATCACCGTAACGGTCGATGATCAATCCGGGCAGGCGATCGGCCTCGGAATGAACCAGACGATAATAGGGGCCGTCGAACATGGCCTGGCGCAGGGCCAGGGCAGCGGTGAGGCGCTCGGCCAGGAAGGCGGCATCGACCCGATCGGCGGCGCGGCGCGACAGAACGCGCGCGGCGATCAGGGAATGTGGATTGAAGGTGGCGACGCCCAGGCGCTCGTCACCGGCGTCCATCAAGGTGACCAGAGCACCGGGCGGCAGTGCCTTGGCCGCCTGATCCATCTCGATCTCGTTGGAAAAGACCCAGGGGTGACCGGCCCGCAATCGCTTGGAGCGGCCCTTGGCAAGGCGAATCACGGGGCGGGTGGCGGCATCGTCGGTGAGGATCTGTGTCATGGCGGCACTCTACGTCGCCCGTCGGCCGACGCCAAGTGCCCGTGACGCCTGAAATTTGACCTACTTTGATATATGTCAATGGCGGGCGGCTCATCCGTCGGCATAGTGCGCAAACTTGGAGCAAAGAACCTTCCGGCCGCATGGCCCCGGGGGCATGGTGTCGCCATGGATTCCGGCCGGTTGCCTCAGGTAGACCCTTTTCCGGTCGAAACAGGAGTTCGGCATGAGCATCAACACCGAAGCCACGCCCTATTGCGATGACGTGATTCAGAAATTCACGATCGCCGCGGTATTCTGGGGCGTCGTGGGCTTCCTGGCGGGCGACTTCATCGCCCTGCAGTTGGCCTTTCCCGTTCTGAACCTCGATCTCGAGTGGACGTCGTTCGGGCGCTTGCGTCCCGTGCACACTTCCGCTGTGATCTTCGCGTTCGGCGGTAACGTACTTTTCGCCACTTCGCTGTACATCGCACAGCGGACCTGCCGCGCCAGCCTGTTCGGCGGTTCGGGCCTTGGCGGCTTTATCTTCTTCAATTTCCAGGCGTTCATCGTCGCCGCCGCTCTGTCCTACGTGCTGGGCTTCAGCCAGGGCCAGGAATACGCGGAGCCGGAATGGTGGCTGGATCTCTGGCTCACCGTGATCTGGGTGGCCTATCTGATCGCCTTCGCCGGCACGATCATGAAGCGGAAGGAACCCCACATTTATGTGGCCAACTGGTTCTTCTTCGCCATGATCCTGACCATCGCGATGCTGCACCTGGGCAATAACGTCGCCGTTCCGGTCGCCCTGTTCGGCGGCAGCTGGATGAAGAGCTACAACGTCTTCGGTGGCGTGCAGAACGCCATGACCCAGTGGTGGTACGGCCATAATGCGGTGGGCTTCTTCCTGACCGCCGGCTTCCTCGGCATCATGTACTACTTCGTGCCGAAGCGGGCCGAGCGTCCGGTCTATTCCTACCGTCTGTCGATCGTGCACTTCTGGGCGCTGATCTTCCTGTACATCTGGGCTGGTCCGCACCACCTGCACTACACCGCTCTGCCGGATTGGGCGCAGACTCTGGGCATGACCTTCTCGGTGATGCTGTGGATGCCGTCCTGGGGCGGCATGATCAACGGCCTGATGACCCTCTCAGGTGCCTGGGACAAGCTCAGGACCGATCCGGTCATGCGTTTCCTGGTTTCCTCGGTGGCCTTCTACGGCATGTCGACCTTCGAAGGTCCGATGATGTCCATCAAGGCGGTGAACTCCCTGTCGCACTACACCGACTGGGGTATCGGCCACGTGCATTCCGGTGCTCTGGGCTGGGTGGCCTTCGTGTCTTTCGGCGCTCTGTACTATCTGGTTCCCAAGCTGTGGGGCCGCAAGGAGATGTACTCGCTGAAGCTGGTGGGCGTTCACTTCTGGATCGCCACCGTCGGCATCGTGCTCTACATCACCGCGATGTGGATCTCGGGCATCATGCAGGGCCTCATGTGGCGTGCGTATGACAGCCTTGGTTTCCTGCAGTACTCGTTCATCGAGACTGTCGAGGCCATGCATCCGTACTACGTCATCCGTGCTCTCGGCGGTCTGCTCTTCGTGATCGGCTCGCTGGTGATGGTCTACAACGTGATCAAGACCATCAAGGGCGACGTTGCTGACGAGGCTCTTGCTTCCGCCGCCAGCGGCGCGCGCTGAGGAGACCCGACCCATGTTCAAGCATCACGCTAAACTCGAAACCAACATCTTCTTCCTGGCCGTCGGCATCCTTCTCACGATCGTCGTCGGTGGTCTGGTCGAAGTCGTGCCGCTGTTCTCGATCGAATCGACGATCGAGAAGGTGGACGGTGTCCGTCCCTACAGCCCTCTGGAGCTGGCGGGTCGCAACATCTACATCCGTGAAGGCTGCTACAATTGCCACAGCCAGATGATCCGTCCGTTCAAGGACGAGGTCGAACGCTATGGCCATTACAGCCTCGCGGCCGAGTCCAAGTACGATCACCCCTTCCAGTGGGGTTCCAAGCGTACCGGTCCGGATCTGGCTCGCGTCGGTGGCAAGTACACCAACGAATGGCAGCTCCGTCACCTCATCAACCCGCGTGACGTGGTCCCCGGATCCATCATGCCGGGCTACAAGCACCTGATGCGTCCGTTGGATTATGCCGACATCGCCGCCCATCTGAAGGCGAACCGTGTTGTTGGCGTGCCCTACACCGACGCGCAGATTGCCAATGCCAAGAAGGACCTCGAGGAGCAGGTTTTCGCGGATCCGGCTTCCAAGCCGGCCGTGGCCGCCAGCTACCCCAAGGCCCAGATCGGTTCGGCAGCGGGTAAGGACAAGGTCACCGAAATGGATGCCTTGGTCGCCTATCTGCAGGTGCTGGGAACCATGGTCGATTTCTCGGCCATCACTCCCGAGGCAGCCAAGAAGATGAACCGCTAAGGAGGACCGGAGTTTGCTCGTCGCCTTCGTCGACAATGTACTCCGGCCCTTCTGGGTCTTGTGGGTGATGATGATCTTCACCGGGGTGGTTTTTTACGCTTATCGGCCTAAGAACAAGCAAAGGCTGGAAGAGTACGGAAACATCCCGTTGAAGGACGACAATGAGGAGCGCTAACTATGGCGACCGTTGAAAAGGACTCGGTGTCCGGTCAGAATACTACCGGACATGAGTGGGATGGCATCAAGGAGTTGAATACTCCTCTGCCGAAGTGGTGGGTCTACGTTTTCTGGGCCACCGTGATTTGGGCTATCGGTTATTGGGTCATGATGCCGGCTTGGCCGACGCTGAATGGCTACACCGCCGGTTACCTCGGCTATTCGTCCCGTGGGACGCTGGACGCCGAACTGGTTGCCCAGAAGAAGGGCCGTTCGGCCTGGCTGTCCAAGATCGAGGCGTCCGACGTGGCCGCCATCGAAAAGGACAAGGATCTGCTGCGCTATGCCATGGCCGGCGGCAAGATCGCGTTCAACGAGAACTGCGCGGCTTGCCACGGCGTCGGCGGTGTCGGTGCCTATGGCTTCCCGACCCTGGCCGATGACGAATGGCTGTGGGGCGGCACCCTGGCCGATATCGAGCAGACCATCAAGTACGGCGTGCGTAACGCCAACGCCAACTCGCGTCAGAGCGAGATGCCGAAGTTCGGTGCCGACGGCCTGCTCAAGCCCGAGCAGATCTCGGCGGTGTCGGATTACGTTCTGTCCCTGGCGTCCAAGGCTCCGGCCAAGGGTTCCGCCGGCGAGACCGTCTATGCCGAAAACTGCGCCGCCTGCCACGCCGACGACGGCGCCGGCATGGCCGCGGTGGGCGCTCCTGCCCTGAACAACCAGATCTGGTTGTACAAGGGTACCAAGGACGCCATCGTCGCCCAGGTGACCAAGCCCAAGCACGGCGCCATGCCCGCTTGGTCCGAGCGTCTGGACGCGAGCACCGTGAAGATGCTGGCCGTGTACGTCCATAACCTGGGCGGCGGCAAGTAAGAGTGTAAAGTGGGGGGACCAGGTGGGGTGTGTTCCCGAAAGGGGGCGCACCCCACTTGCATATCCGGGCTCCGGCTCGCCCGAAGGCGGGGGAGGGGGCTGCCAAAAGAAGCATTCTAGATCGATGCTTTTTGGAGTATCACATCGGTCGTGGCGGGGTTGGGTCGTGAATCGGCCTCCCGCCACACCCGTTTGTCGAAGGGGTGAAGCCCAGGCGGCGTGCCGCCGCTTCACCACACCACAGCAGGACGCTTGTCTCAAATGGCCAATCCGAAGATCGACCCGACCTTGAAGAAGCCCGCCGCCGGCGACGGTGACGGCCCGCTTTACGCCGAGACGGTGATGATCCATCCGCGCAGCGTGAAGGGCACGTTCCGGACCTGGAAATGGGTGGCCCTGGGTGTTTTGCTGGCGGTGTATCACCTGGCCCCGTTCATCCGCTGGGACCGCGGGCCGGATGCGCCCAGCCAGGCCATTCTGGCCGACATGACCGGGCGGCGCGGCTATTTCTTCTTCCTGGAGATCTGGCCGCAGGAGGTCTACTACATCACCGGACTGCTGTTCATCGCCGCCATCGCCCTGTTCTTCATGAGCGCCATGGCCGGCCGCGTGTGGTGCGGCTTCTTCTGCTTCCAGACCGTCTATACCGACCTGTTCATGCTGGTGGAGCGCCTGGTGGTGGGTGACCGCGCCAAGCGCATGGCCTTGGACCGGGCACCGTGGTCGGCGGACAAACTGGTCAAGAAAGCCATCATCAATCTGGTCTGGCTGGTGATCGGGGCGTCGTGCGGCATCGGGTTCACCTTGTTCTTCGGCGATGCGCCGACCATGTTGCGCGATATCTTTGCCGGCAACGAAGATACCGGCGTCTATGGCACCATCGCGGTGGTGGGCGGCTGTTGCTTTCTGCTGGCCGGCTATGCCCGCGAGCAGGTCTGCCTGTATATGTGCCCCTATTCGCGCTTTCAGTCGGCCATGTTCGACGAGCACTCGCTGATCATCACCTACGAGGAATGGCGGGGCGAGCCCCGCAAGCCGGCCCGCAAGGGTGAGGGCTTCGAGAATCGCGGCCACTGCATCGACTGCAAGATGTGCGTCACCGCCTGCCCCACCGGCATCGACATCCGCGACGGCATCCAGATGGCCTGCATCGGCTGCGCGCTCTGCATCGATGCCTGCAATACCATGATGGATAAGTACAAGCTGCCGCGTGGATTGATCACCTGGGATTCCACCGCCAATCTGGCGGCACGCGAGAAGGGCGAGAAGGGCAGCTTCCGCCTGATCCGTCCGCGCAGCATCCTTTATGTGGTGATCATGGCGGCGGTGGGCGGTCTGATGGTCTTCGGGCTGTCGTCGCGCAAGACCTTCGAACTCAACGTCCTGCACGAGCGCGCGCCCCTGTTCGTCCAACTTTCGGACGGAAGCATTCGCAACGGCTACACCTTGAAGGTTCTGAACATGGTCCGCGAGGACCGCACCTTCATCCTGGAAGTGGCCGGCATCGAGGGCGCCACCATCAACGTGGTCGGCGGCGAGACCAAGGCGGCCTCGGCCCAGTTGAAGGTCGCGGCCGATGCGGTCGGCACCTACAACATGTTCGTCACCGCGCCGGTGGCAAAGCTGCAGGGCAAGCGCACGCCGCTTTATTTCACCCTGCGGGAAACCGGCACGGGCACCACCAATCGTCTTGAATCCCTGTTCGCGGCACCGGAGAGGTAAAACCCATGACCGTTCAGCGTCGTCCCGGCTGGTGGTATCCCTATATTTTCGTCGGTGGATTCATGGTGGTGCTGATGGTGAATTTCACCATGGCCTACTTCGCCAATTCCACCTTCTCGGGCCTGTCCACCGACCACGCCTACGAAAAGGGACTGGCCTACAACCAGACCCTGGCGGCGGCGCAAAAGCAGGAGGAAATGGGCTGGGCGGTGGATCTGCAAGTGGAGCCCGAGGCCAATCACGGCGCCCACATCACCGTCAGCTACAAGGACAAGGCCGGCAAGCCGGTGGATGGCCTGGTGGTCAAGGCCCAACTGGTGCGCCCCACCGCCAAGGGGCATGACCGCAATGTCGCCCTGGCTCCCATCGCGCCCGGCACCTATGCCACCATGCAGGAAATGCCCCTGGCGGGAATCTGGGATTTGAGCCTGCTGGCGACGGGCGATGAGGCGACCTACCTTGTTAACCGGCGCATTCTGGTTCCGTGACCGAAGCCCCGACCTGTCGCCATTGCGGCGGCCCGATTCCGGCGGACCTCCCCGGCGAGTTCTGTTGTCGCGGCTGCGAGGGGGCCTTCCATCTGGTGGAAGGCCTGGGCCTGGAGCGATATTACGCCCGTCGCTCGGTGGACCCGGCGGCGCGGCTGCTCCGCCCCGATGACGATTCCGGTCAGTATCACGACTTTTCCGCCCATGTCAGCGTCGACGACAAGGGTGAGGCCAGCCTGCACCTGATGATCGAGGGGCTGCATTGCGGCGCCTGTATCTGGCTGATCGAATCCCTGCTCAATAAGCAAAAGGGAATCACCTGGGCCAGGGTCAATATGACCACCAGGCGATTGGTGGTGCGCTGGAACCCCGACCAGAGCGAGCCGGGAACGTTCCTGGCTCCGGTGCTCGCCGTGGGCTACCGCCTGGTTCCCTATGATCCCGAGCGCCTGGGCGTCGAGACCCAGCGCCAGGAAAAGGAATTGCTGCGCGCCATGGCCGTGGCCGGCTTTGCCGCCGGCAACGTCATGCTGCTGTCGGTCTCGGTTTGGGCCGGGCATTTCTCCTATATGGGTCCGGCCACCCGAGATCTGATGCATTGGGTCTCGGCCCTGGTGGCCTTGCCGGCGGTGGCCTGGTGCGTCCGCCCCTTTGCCCGGTCGGCGGTGTCGGCGTTGCGGGCCGGGCGCACCAACATGGACGTGCCCATCACCATCGGCGTCACCCTGGCCTGCCTGATGAGCCTGTGGGAGACGCTGCACGGCGGCGAATACGCCTATTTCGATTCCGCCATCACCTTGCTGTTCTTCCTGCTGATCGGCCGCTATCTGGATTCGCGCGCCCGGGGGCGGGCCCGCAACACGGTGGAACATCTGCTGGCCCTGGATGCCACCGCCGTCACCGTCATCGAGGACGACGGCAGCCAGCGGCTGATGCCGCCGCACAAGGTCGCGGCGGGAGCCAAGGTGCTGGTGGCCACCGGCGAGCGGATCGGCGTCGATGGCCGCGTCACCGATGGCCGCTCCGACGTGGATACCTCCTTGCTGACCGGCGAAAGCGTGCCGGTGCCGGTGGAGGTGGGGGGGCAGGTTTTCGCCGGGACCATCAATCTGTCGGCGCCGCTTCGCCTGGTGGTGTCGGCGGTGGGCGAGCGCACCTTGCTGGCCGAGATCGTGCGCATGATGGAGGTGGCCGAACAGGGCCGCGCCCGCTATGTGGCCCTGGCCGACCGGGTATCGCGCTGGTACGCGCCGGTGGTGCATGTGGCGGCGCTGCTGACCTTCCTCGGCTGGATCCTGTTCACCAATACGGTCTGGCAGGAAGCCCTGCTGTATGCCGTGGCGGTGCTGATCATCACCTGTCCCTGCGCCCTGGCCCTGGCGGTACCGGTGGTCCAGGTCATCGCCTCGGGCCGGCTGATGCGCCAGGGCGTGCTGGTCAAATCGGCCACGGCCCTGGAGCGTTTCGCCGATGCCGATACGGTGGTGTTCGACAAGACCGGCACCCTGACCCTGGGCAAGCCATCCCTGGAGGAGGGCGGGGGCTGGAGCAAGTCCGATCTGACCGAGGCCGCCTCCCTGGCCCTGGCCTCCCGGCACCCCCTGGCCCGTGCCCTGACCGCCGCCGCGCCCGCCGCTCAACTGGCCGAGGGTGTTACCGAGGTTCCGGGCATGGGCATGGAGATCGCCGCCGCCGGCACCCGCCTGGGCAGCCGCAGATTCGTCGGCATCGCGGACGATTCGAGCGGTGACGGCCCTGAGTTGTGGCTGGCGCGCCCCGATCAGGCCCCGATCCGCTTTGCCTTCACCGACGCATTGCGATCCGATGCCAAGGAAGTGGTGGCGGCGCTGGGCCGCATGGGGGTGGCGTGGAATTGCTGTCGGGCGATCGTCCCGCCACCGCCAAGCGAGTGGCCGAGTCCCTGGGGATAGGCCAATGGCAGGCCGGGCGGAGTCCGGCCGAGAAATGTGCCCGTCTGGCGGAGCTGGCCGCGCAGGGCCGCAAGGTGCTGATGATCGGCGACGGCCTCAACGACGCTCCGGCCCTGGCGGCGGCCCATGTCTCCATGTCGCCGTCCTCGGCGGTGGATGTCAGCCAGACCGCCGCCGACGTGGTCTTCCAGGGCGGGCGACTGACTCCGGTGCTGGAAACCTTGGAGGTGGCCCGCACATCGCGGATACTGGTGAAGCAGAACTTCATGCTGGCACTGGGCTACAACCTGTTTACGGTGCCGCTGGCGGTGGCCGGACTGGTAACGCCGCTCATCGCCGCGATTGCCATGTCCACCTCGTCACTGGTAGTAATTGGTAACGCCCTGCGTCTATCGCGCCGGAGACGGTAGTGGATAATCTGTTGATGCTGATTCCCGTGGCCCTCGGTTTGGGGTTTCTGGGATTGCTAGGGTTCCTGTGGGCTTTGAAGTCGGGTCAATTCGATGACCTCGACGGTGCCGCGCATCGCATTCTCTTTGACGACGATGAACAGCCCAAACACGGGGCTTGAGGGGGATGGGTTCACTGCACATGCCGCCCCTTGATTATGACGCTCACAAATCCGAACACGTCGCCGATCTGCGCTCGTCCCAGTGCCGCAATTGCGACATCGTGCGCGAGATCGCCTTTTGCGCCGATCTCTCCCAGGAGGAGGTCAAGCGTCTGGCCACGGTGCGCTGTCACGCGGCGCTGCCGGCCAATTTCACCGTCTTTCGCGAGGGTGACGAGGTCGATCACGTCTATTCCATCTCCAACGGGGCGGTGAAGCTCTACAAGCTGATGCCCGACGGGCGGCGCCAGATCATCGGCTTTCTGTTTTCGGGCGATCTGTTCGGATTGGGCATCGACGGCGGCTATTGCTATACGGCCGAAACCATCACGCCGACCCATCTGTGCCGTTTTACCCATCGCAAGCTGGATTCGCTGATCGCCGAGATTCCCCGTCTGGAACGGCGTATGTTCACCATGGCGGTCAAGGATCTGGTCTCGGCCCAGGATCAGATGCTGCTGCTGGGGCGCAAGACGGCACGGGAAAAGGTGGCCACCTTCTTGTTGCGCCTGTCCCAGCGCTCGATCCAGATGGGTTTGCCACCCAGCCCGGTGGCTCTGCCCATGAGCCGCGCCGATATCGCCGATTACCTGGGCCTGACCATCGAAACGGTCAGCCGGACCTTCACCCAGCTCAAGCGCGACAACATCATCGGCCTGCCGGCGTCGGGTCATTGCATCGTCAATGACTGGGATACGTTGAAAGAGCTGGCCGAAGGCGCCTGAGCCTTCCCATATATCCTTCCGTCCATCAGCGAAAGAGGCCTTCCGGTGAGCACCGAGATCAGGATCAAACGCATCACCACGCGCGACATCCGCGCCCGCAAGGGGGCCGAGCCGCTGGTGGTGCTGACCGCCTATACCGCGCCCATCGCCCGTCTGCTCGACCCGGTCTGCGACATCTTGCTGGTGGGTGATTCGCTGGGCATGGTGGTCTACGGCATGGAGACCACCCTGGGCGTCACCCTGGACATGATGATCAATCACGGCAAAGCGGTGGTGCGGTCGTCGTCCAAGGCCTGCGTGGTGGTGGACATGCCCTTCGGTTCCTATCAGGAAAGCAAGGAACAGGCCTTTCGCAATTGTGCCCGGGTGATGGCCGAGACCGGCTGTGCCGCCATCAAGCTGGAAGGCGGTCGTGAACTGGCCGAGACCATCCGCTTCCTGGTGGACCGGGGCATTCCGGTGATGGCGCATATCGGCCTCAAGCCCCAGGCGGTGCACGCCGCCGGCGGCTTCCGCGCCCAAGGCCGCCTCGATGCCGAGGCCGAGGCCATCCGCGCCGATGCCCGCGCCATTACCGAGGCCGGTGCCTTCTCGGTGGTGGTGGAAGGGACGGTCGAGCCGGTGTCGCGCGCCCTGTCCGCCGAGATCGGCATTCCCACCATCGGCATCGGCGCCTCGCCCGCCTGCGACGGTCAGGTGCTGGTCATCGACGACGTGCTGGGCCTGTTCGACGATTTCACTCCCAAATTCGTCAAGCGCTACGCCGATCTGCGGCCCCTGATCACCCAGGCGGTGGAGACCTACGCCGCCGAGGTCAAGGCCCGCACCTTTCCCGGCCCGGACCATTGTTTCGGAATGCCCAAGAAATGAGTGATTCCATCGAGATTGTCCGCAGCGTCGCCGCGCTGCGCGCTCAGGTGGCTGCCTGGCGCGCCGCAGGCCTGTCCGTCGCCCTGGTCCCCACCATGGGGGCTCTGCACCAAGGTCATCTGTCCCTGGTGACGCGCGGGCTGGGCCTGGCCGACCGGGTCATCGCCTCGGTCTTCGTCAATCCCACCCAGTTCGGCCCCAACGAGGATTTCTCGCGCTATCCCCGGCAGGAGGAGACCGATGCCGCCCTGCTGGCCGGTGCCGGCTGTCATCTGCTGTTCGCGCCCAAGGTCGCCGAGATGTACCCGGACGGCTTCGCCACCACGATCAGCGTGGCTGGCGTCTCGGAAGGGCTGTGCGGCGAGGTGCGGCCCGGACATTTCGCCGGGGTGGCCACGGTGGTGACCAAGCTGCTGCTCCAGGCCCTGCC
>JACQAD010000019.1 GCA_016195125.1 Magnetospirillum sp. | reverse complement strand
ATGGGCTCGGCCACGAAGCTCCGCAGCGGGGCGATGCTCTTTTCCAGGGATTTGCCGGTGACCAGGGCGGCGGCGGCCTCGGGATCGAGGCGGCGGCGCAACTCGTCCCAGAAGCGCTCGTCGGACCATTCCTCGACCTTCTCGGTCAGGGCGCATTGCAGGTAATAGCGGCTCCGGCTGCGCGAGCGCATGCTGCACAGGGCGAAGCCGCGCTCATGGGTGGCGTAGATCAACTCGTCGCAGACCGGCGGCGTGTCCGACAGCAGGCCCAGCCAGCCGAAGGGGTAGACCCGCTCGAAATTGGTGATGGCATCGGTGGGCACGCTGGCCCGGCAGATACCGTGAAAGCCGTCGCAGCCAGCGATGAAGTCGCATTGGATCTCGTGCTCGATGCCGTCCTTGAGGTAGCGGACACGGGGATGGGCGGAATCGAAATCGTGGATGCTGACATTCTTGGCCTCGTAGACGCTGGGCAGGCCGGCGGCGGCGCGGGCATCCATCAGATCCCTGGTCAGTTCGGTCTGGCCGTAGACCATCACCTGTTGGCCGCCGGTCAGGCCGTGCAGGTCGATGCGGTGGCGCTGGCCGCCGATCAGCAGCTCGATGCCCTGGTGGGGCAGTCCTTCGGCGTGCATGCGGGCGCCGACACCGGCCTCGTCCAGCAGATCGACGGCCACCTGTTCAAGGACGCCGGCGCGGATGCGGCCGAGGACGTAATCGGGGGTGTGGGCTTCCAGGATGATGGCGTCGATGCCGGCCTTGTGCAGCAACTGGCCGAGGATGAGGCCCGAAGGGCCGGCGCCGATGATGGCGACTTGGACACGCATGGGAAATTCCTCCGGGGTGCTTTCTTATGTGTTCTCAAGGATCAGGTGGCCGACGGCGGTGTTGCTGGCCGGCACATGGTAGAAGCGGCGGACCAGGCGCGGCGGCCGGTCGCTCATGGCGCCGCGGGCCACCAGCCACATCACCAGCTCGATCCCTTCCGAACCGGCTTCGCGCACGTAATCGATATGGGGCTTTTGCGCCAAGGATTCCGGCCCGGCGATCAGCTGGTCCAGGAAGGCATTGTCGAACTCGCGGTTGATGAGCCCGGCACGGGGGCCCTGGAGCTGATGGCTCATGCCGCCGGTGCCCCAGATCTGGACGTTGAGCGGCCGGTCGAAGGACTCGACCGCCTTGCGGATGGCCCGGCCCAGAGTAAAGCAGCGCCGCCCCGACGGCACCGGGTATTGCACCACGTTGACGGCGAAGGGAATGACCGGGCAGGGCCAGGATTGGGGCTGGCCGAACATCAGCGACAGCGGCACGGTCAGGCCGTGGTCCACATCCATCCTGTTGACGATGGTGAGGTCGAAATCATCCTGGATCACCGGGCCAGTTCGGGATGGCCCTGGACCACCGGCACCGGGCGTGGCCCCCAGCCCTCGTCGGCGGGCTGGAATCGTTCGGCGCAGCCGATGGCGAACGTGGGGATCAGCTCCTGACTGAAGGCGGTGGCGTGGTCGTTGTAGACCAGGAAGATGACGTCGGGAATGTTGGCCGCCATCCAGTCCTTGGAGGGCTGGTAGCCCTGGAACAGCGGGCGCCAATAGGGCTCGTCGGTCTTGCCCAGGTCCAGGGCGGCGCCGATGGCCGGGACGTGTGAGGTGTAGACGCTGGCGGTGATGCGGGCCATGCTCAGGCCTTTCCATTGCGATGGGCGTGGCCCTGGCCCTGGGGCTGGTGGTGGGGCTGGGCGTCGCCGTCTTCTCCCAGGAAACGGTTGCCCTCGACGGAGCGGCCGCCGGCAACCATCATGTCACGGTATTCCTCCTCGCTCATGCCGGTCATCGACCCGGCCATCTGCTGGAACGACCTTCCGTCGGTGGCGCCGATCTTGGCCAGGAAGTAGATGTTGCCGCCCAGCGCGATGCAGCGGTTGAGGTCGCGGGCCAGCACCGCCCGCTTCTGCTCCTCGGTCATGGGCCATTCGTCCAGATAGGCGCGCTCGTCGGCCTTGAAGCGGGTCCGGTTGTCGGCCCGCATCAGCGACATGCAGAACTGGTTGAGGTGATAGCCCAGGCGCGATTGCTCGGCGTCGAAGATGGTGGTGCCGGGAATGTCCTTGTAGGGTTTGTCCAATGCCATCGCCTGCCTCCTGCCTGGAATCATTCTGACAAAATCGTCCCGCCTCACCCAGCCCCCCTCAGGCACTATTAGCTATCGCAATTTGATATGGGCACGGGACAACGACGCCCTTGCATTGGTATGACCACTTCGGTCAGGCTGCTTGGCCCGACCACTGCCCCAGACAGGCCTGTTCCATGACCCAGCGTATCGCTATCGGCGGCCTGTCCGTCGCCCAGGTGCTTCACGATCTCGTCTTGGAGCGCATGCTGCCGGGGACCGGGATTTCCGCCCCGGCCTTCTGGGGCGGGCTGGAGGCGATCGTGGCCGATCTGGGGCCGCGCAATCGGGCGTTGCTGGCCCGGCGCGACGACCTTCAGGCCCGCATCGACGCCTGGCACGGGCAGTGCCGCGGACGGGAGTTCGACCCTGACGGCTATAAGCAATTCCTGAGCGAGATCGGCTATCTGGTTGCCGAAGGCCCGGCCTTTCAGGTGGGGACGAGTCATGTGGATGACGAGATCGCTCGGATCGCCGGGCCGCAATTGGTGGTGCCGGTGATGAACGCCCGCTTCGCCCTGAACGCCGCCAATGCCCGTTGGGGCAGTCTTTATGACGCCCTTTATGGGTCGGACGTCATCCCCGAGGCCGACGGCTTGAGTAAAAGCGGGGAGTACAACCCCAAGCGCGGTCAGGCGGTGATCGCCCGCGCCGCTTCGCTGCTGGATCTGGCGGCGCCCCTGGCCCGCGGCGGCCATGCCCAGGTTGCGTCCTACACCGTCAGGAATGGCCGGCTGGTGGTCGGGCTGACCGATGGCGGCGAGACCGTCCTGGCCGATCCCGGCCAGTTCGTCGGCTATGGGGGCGAAACCTCGGTGCTGCTCCGCCGTCACGGACTGCACCTGGATATCCAGATCGACCGCGCCCATTTTATCGGCGCCGCCAACCCCTCCGGGGTCAAGGACGTGATCCTCGAATCGGCTTTGACCACCATTCAGGATCTGGAGGATTCCATCGCCGCCGTGGATGCCGAGGATAAGGCCGCCGCCTATGCCAACTGGCTCGGCCTGATGCGCGGCGATCTGGAGGACAGCTTTGACAAGGGCGGAATCGCCATCACCCGGCGCATGGCCCCGGATCGGGTCTATACCGCTCCCGACGGATCGGACCTGGTGCTGCCGGGCCGGTCCCTGCTGCTGGTGCGCAATGTCGGCCATCTGATGACCACCGACGCGGTCCAAGATCGCGACGGGGCCGGAATTCCCGAGGGGTTCCTGGATGCCATGGTCACCGCCCTGGCCGCCTTGCACGATTTGAAGGGGCTGGGGAGGCTGCGCAACAGCCGGGCGGGCAGCCTCTATATCGTCAAGCCCAAGATGCACGGTCCCGAGGAGGTGGCGCTCACCAACGACCTCTTCGACCGGGTCGAGGACGTGCTGGGGCTGGCGCGCAACACCATCAAGGTGGGCGTGATGGACGAGGAGCGCCGCACCAGCGTCAATCTCAAGGAATGCATCCGTGCCGTCAGGCAGCGGCTGGTCTTTATCAACACCGGCTTCCTCGACCGAACCGGCGACGAGATCCACACCAGCATGGAGGCCGGCCCCTTCCTGCCCAAGGACGAGATCAAGACCCAGCCCTGGATCGCCGCCTACGAGGATCGGAACGTGGATATCGGCCTGGAATGCGGGCTGAGTGGCCGGGCTCAGATCGGCAAGGGCATGTGGGCCAAGCCCGACGAGATGCGCCAGATGGTCGAGGCCAAGATCGCCCATCCCATGGCCGGGGCCAATTGCGCCTGGGTGCCGTCACCCACCGCTGCCACCCTGCACGCCCTGCATTATCACCGGATCGACGTGGCCGCCCGCCAGCGGGAACTGGCCTCGCGGCCTCGGGCCGGCCTCGACCATATCCTGACCATTCCCCTGCTGGGTGGCCGCATCCTGTCCGAGGCCGAGATTCAGGCCGAGCTGGACAACAACGCCCAGGGCATCCTCGGCTATGTGGTGCGTTGGGTCGAGCAGGGTGTCGGCTGCTCCAAGGTGCCCGATATCAACGATGTGGGCCTGATGGAGGACCGCGCCACCCTTCGCATCTCCAGCCAGCACATGGCCAATTGGCTGCATCACGGCATCTGCTCCGAGGCCCAGGTGATGGAAACCTTGAAGCGCATGGCCGCCACCGTCGACGGCCAGAACGCCGGCGAATCCGCCTATCGCCCCATGGCGCCGGATTTCGGCTCCAGCATCGCCTTCCAGGCTGCCTGCGACCTCGTCTTCAAGGGACGCGCCCAGCCCAACGGCTACACCGAGCCGGTCCTGCACGCCCGCCGCCGCCAGGCCAAGGCAAGCCCCTGACCGGCTATGGCTTCGGCGGCGCGTCCATGCGGTCGAGGACGGCGCGCAGGGCGGTACGCCAGTGGGGTGGGTGAATGCCGTGAACCTGCCGCAGCCGTGACAGCGCCAGCAAGGAATTGGCCGGGCGGCGGGCGGGCAGCGGATACTCGGCGGTGGAAATGGCCTCGATGCCTTGGGTCGTCAGCGGCCAGCCGCGCCGTCGGACCTCGGCCAGAATGGCTTCGGCGAAACCGTGCCACGAGGTGCGGCCCCGGCAGGAACAATGCAACAGGCCGCCCCGTTCGGTGAAGAAGGCGGCGGGCCGGTCCCTGGCCTGGGCGATGATGGCGGCGGTGGCGCCGGCGACGAATTCGGCCGAGGTCGGGGCGCCCACCTGATCGTCGACGACCCTCAAGTACGGCCGCTCGGCCATCAGCCGCAGCATGGTGCGCAGGAAGTTGGTGCCCTGGCCGTCATAGAGCCAGCTCAGCCTGACGATCAGATGAGCGGGACAGGCAGCGGCAATCGCGGCCTCTCCGGCCAGCTTGGCGGCGCCGTAGGCGTTGAGGGGCGAGGGGCGATCCGTCTCCCGCCAGCGCCGGCGGAGGGAGCCATCGAAGACGTAATCGGTGGAATAATGGATGAGGGCGGCGCCGCCCCGTTCCGCCTCGGCGGCGATGAGGCCCGGCGCGACGGCATTGACCTCGGCACAGCCGGCGCGATCGCTCTCGGCGGCATCGACCCGCGTCCAGGCGGCGGCGTTGATCACCAGATGGGGCCGCTCGGCCCGGATGCGGGCCCGGAGGATTGCGGTATCGGTCAGGTCCAGGTCGGAGCGGCCCAGAGCCACCAGCTCGACCCGTCCCGACAATTCCTGCTCCAGGGCGCGGCCAAGCTGCCCCGAGCGGCCGAGCAGCAAAACCCGGATCATGGGGCCGCCCTCCGGGGAAGGGCCTTCACCGCCGCCAGCGGCGGGGCGGCGGCGTCGCGGGCCGACAGGATCGGCCGCTCCACCGGCCAGGCGATGCCCAGTCGGGGATCGTTCCAGGCGATGGCGTGCTCATGGGAGGGAAAATAGAGTTCGGTGCATTTGTAGATGATGTCGGCATGGTCTGAGAGGACGCAGAAGCCATGGGCGAAGCCCGGCGGAATCCAAAGCTGCAGGCCGTTCTCGGCACTGAGCTCCCGGGCGACCCAGCGGCGGAAGCCGGGGGAATCCGGCCGGATGTCCACGGCCACATCGAAGATGGTTCCTTGGACCACCCGAACCAGTTTGCCCTGGGCGTTGGGATTTTGAAAATGCAGCCCCCGAATCGTGCCCCGGGCCGAGCGGGAGTGATTGTCCTGCACGAAGGCAAGGCCGATACCGGCCTGGGCGAAGCGCCCGGCATGGTAGGTTTCCATGAAGAAGCCGCGACGATCGCCGAACACTTCCGGCTCGATGACCAGCACCTCGTCCAGTTCGGTCGTGGTGATCTTCATGGCCGCTGGACTCCGCGGCGCTCAGGCATGGGAGGCGAGCCCCAGGCGGTCGCGCCTGTATCCGCTTTGAGTGATGGACCGGCACCAGGCCTCATTGTCCAGATACCAGCGAACGGTGGTCCGCAGACCCTCGGCGACATCCGTCATGGGGCTCCAGCCCGTTTCCACCCCGAGCTTGGCGCAATCCACCGCATAGCGGAAATCATGCCCCGGCCGATCGGTCACATGGGTGATGGCCTCGCTGTGGCGGCGCCGATCCGGCCTTGGGGCCAGGTCGTCCAGCAGGGCGCACAGGGTTCGGACCACCTCCAGATTGGCGAGATGGCGGCCCGAGCCGATATTGTAACTCTCCCCCGCCCGGCCCTTGTCGAGGATTTCGGCGATGGCGGCGCAATGGTCTTGCACATACAGCCATTCCCGCTGGTTGCCGCCGTCGCCATAGACCGGCAGGGGCTGGCCATCCAAGGCGTTGAGGATCATCAGCGGAATCAGCTTCTCGGGGAATTGCCGGGGGCCGAAGGTGTTGGTGCCGTGAGTGACCAGGGTCGGCAATCCATAGGTTCGGAAGTAGGATCGGACCATGAAATCAGCGGACGCCTTGCTGGCGGCGTAGGGGGAGGTGGGGCTGTAGGGCGCACCCTCGGAGCTTTGGCCTTGGGCGACCGAGCCATAGACTTCGTCGGTGGAGACCTGGAGAAAGCGGAAGGCGCCGCGCTCGGCGGACGGCAGGTCGCGCCAGTGGCGGCGGCACTCTTCCAGCAGGGTCGCCGTGCCCAGGATGTTGGTGCGGACAAAGGCGGCGGGGCCGTCGATGGAGCGGTCCACATGGGTTTCGGCCGCGATGTTGACCACGGCATGGGGGCGATGACGCCGCAACAGGTCGGCGACCAGATCGCCATCGCAGATATCGCCTTCCACGAAGACATGACCCGGTGCCGTCATCACCGCCGCGAGGTTATGGCGAAATCCGGCATAGGTCAGGGCGTCGAGGGTGACCAATGCATGGCCCCGGCCGATCATGAACGGCACGAAACAGCTTCCGATGAAGCCGGCGCCGCCGGTGACGAGCAGGGGAGAGGTCTGCGCCATGAACAAAATCCCGATCGGTCAGGGATGTCGGATCAGACCGAGTCTGACCATTTCGCAGACCCGGGGTCAAGGCTCGCATGACGGGAACCGACGCTTATGACGGATCGGGATCGTAGGTGACGGTGGCGGGGTACAGGCGTCTGCCGCCGGTAAAGTCCAGATAGGTTTCGTCGCCGATGCGGTAGGCGGTGTGAATCCATCCCATCTTGGTCATGGCCTGGTCCATGCCGCTTTCGGCGGGGCGGGGCACGGCATGGAAGCGGGCGAGAAGGGTCGCCTCGAGATGGGGCAGATCCTCGCGGAAGGTCCATTGATCCGAGGGGCCGCAGGCCATCTCGTAGTCGGTGCAGCCGCGCTTGATCACCATGTTCACGTCCGGGCCCAGCTTGGGATGGGCATCGATTGCGGTCCGCAAGATCTTGTAGGCGGCTCTGGCATCGGCCAGCCCACGAAAGTAGAAATAGGCGCCATAGCGGCTGTCGGAACAGGTCACATCGATTTCGGTGCCGCATTTGAAGCCCAATCCCGATGACTGGGCCAGTTGGTGAGCCGCCATCAGGTGGCGCAGGGTGCGCGGCAATATCTTGACCTTGAAGCACTCGCGGCAGCCCCAGGGCACGGCGCTGCTTCCATAGGCCGCCAAGAAGAGGTAGCGCATCAGGGTCGGGCAGTCATGGACCGGGGGCGGCGCACTCCGAACCCAGACGCGGGCCCCCGTCAGGGGCGGCAATTGCCACAGGCCATCCGGGCGGCGCACCAGCCGGCCCGAGGCCTCGGCGGCAAGCAGGTTTTCGCCGATCGTGGCGTTTCCCATGGGCGTGGACATCGGATCGTCGCTCATGGGGCGACGCTATCATGCCGGAGGATTTCGGTTCAACGCAGCTTCGCCATGAATCGAAATCGCCATGGCGCCGGCTTTAGTTGAAGACGGCCTGATAGACGAAGGTCTCGCCCTCCTGGGCGACGGGAACCAGGAAGATCTCCTGCTCGCCCAGTTGCTCGTGCCGCAACAGATAGGTTTGCTGGCGCAGATGGACCGGGCAGGTGAAGCGCAGCTCAAAGGGCGGTCGGATGCTGGCGGGCGAGGGGCCGCCTTTCAGCAATTGGGCCAGGGTCAGGGTCATGGACAATTCGCCGTCACTGAATTGGGCGGCGAAGGCCTGATCAACATGGGGAAGAAAGGTCTCGACGGTCAGGTTGGCGGACATGGGGATTCTTCCTCCTCGAGCGATGGCGGGTCCGGGCTGCGCCATTCCATCAGCCGATAGGGGCCGGACTCGCTGATCTGATGAAAGCCCAGGCGGTGATACAGGGTCTGGGCCGGATTGAACTTTTCCACATGAATGCTGACGGTCTTGCCCGTGGCGCGGGCCTCGTCGAAGACCAGGTTCAGCAATTGGGTTCCGATTCCGCTTCCCCGGCATTGAGGCAGCAGTGATATGTCGACGATGCGCAGATCGGTCTTGCCCCGGTAGAGATAGAGCCGGCCGATGGGCTCGCCGTCCAGGACCACGATTGCAAAGGCGGAATCCGAGTAATGCTGGGTGTAATGGCGGACCTGAAGGCCATACTGGCTTGTCAGAAAGGCAAGCTTGGCGTCATCGGTCCAATCGGTGACCGCCAGTTCTACCCAGCGAACCGAGACATACAGCCGTTCCAGGAAGGCGTGATCGTCGGGAGTTTCCGCCCGCAAGGCGACACCCCGCGCCGCCAGCGATGCCGACGGCGCGGGAAAGTGCTTCATGTCCGGGTTTGTTGACCCCACGTTCATGGCTTCTGCGGCCACTCGCCATAAAGCGAGATACAGAAAATGAGCGGCAGGTAGGGCTGCTTGTTCTGGTGGGGCTGGAGGTTAGAGGTACCGGCGGGGCTGAGAACCTGGGATGCCATCACGGCATTGGGCTGGGGCGTGTTCAGGAAGCCGGGGATGATTTTCGGAGGGTTGACCGTCGACTGGGCCGGCACGGTCGGCCAACCGTTGACGACCGGAGTCCCGGTCTTTTCCGCCGTGACCGTGCTCGACTGCCAGGCCATGGTATGGGTGTGGTTGGGTATTTCGTTGAGGGTGAGCCACTCGGTGGACTCGCCATCAACATCGCCCAACGCACGTGGAGTCAGGCCGGGGCCGGTGCCCGCACCCATGGCCGCACACCCTTGAAGGTTGGGAAGGGCAAAGCTCTGTCCCACCCTTCCCCCATACGTATTGCCAAGAATGCTGTATAGGGCCGGATTTTGTTGGATCGACATGACCGTCCCAATACAATTGGCCCATTCATAAGGAGAGAAGTTGAAACCAAAGGCGCGAATCTCGCCGAGAAAGCTGTCCATTCCTTGGTCCTCCTTCAGGCCGGCTGGGGGTAAATGCCGGTCGTGGCGATGATGTAGTTCAGCGGCAGACTCGGCATCACGTTGTTATGACCCAGGCTTGATCCCACGGGCAGAACCGTGTTGGGGGCCAGGACGAACGTGGATGTCGTGGTCGCGGTGTGGGCGGCGGTCAGAAACTGAACTTCGCCGGCCGGCAGGGCGGCGTGCATCGTCCCGTTGGGATTGTTGGTGGTGGTGGGGCCGCTGCTGGCGTTGAAGGTGTGAGTGTGGACGGGCATCCCGGCCTCCACCACCGTGACCGCCTCGGTGCCACCGGTTTGACCGAGGGTGCGGGCCGTCAGCCCGGTTCCTTGTCCCTGGCCGATGG
>JACQAD010000325.1 GCA_016195125.1 Magnetospirillum sp. | reverse complement strand
CCTTCGGGTCATTACCGGCTACGCCCAGATGCTGGACCGCCGCTATCGCGACAAGCTGGACGAGGAAGCCAACGAGTACATCACCTTCCTGACCGCCGGAACCAAGCGCATGTACCGGCTGATCACCGATCTTCTGCATTACTCCCGGGTCAACAGCCAGGCCAAGCCGCTGCAGGCGGTGGGAAGCCGCCGGCCGCTGGACATCGCCCTATCCAATCTCAAGGCGATGATCGAGGAAACCGGCGCCGAGATCTCGGTGGGGATGGCTCCCACCATCCTGGCCGACGAAAGCCAGCTATCCAGCCTGTTCCAGAATTTGCTGGGCAACGCCATCAAGTACCGCCACCCCGACCGCAAGCCGGAAATTTCCGTGGATGCCGTCAGAATCAAATCGAACATGTGGCGCTTTTCGGTTCAAGACAACGGCATCGGCATCGAGGCCGAGCATTTCGACCGCATCTTCGTCATCTTTCAGCGCCTGCACGCCGACACGTCCTACGAGGGAACCGGCATCGGCCTGGCTCTGTGCCAGCGGATCGTCAACCGCATGGGCGGCAAGATCTGGGTTGAATCCGTGCCCGGCGAAGGCTCGACCTTCTTCTTTACCGCCAGCGACGCCGCCTTCGACTAATCCTCCTCGTCCTCCTTGCGGGCCTCCGGCTCACGCGGGGATTGCGGCGCCGGCTGCGGCTCGGCCCTGACCTTCTTGCGGGGATGAGGGTGCCAGGCCCAGGGCCGGTCGCCCTGCCAGGCCGCCACGCTGTCCACTCGGATTCCGTCACCTCCCAGCCACAGGGCATGGGGACCGCGCCGCCACAGATCGAAGCGGTCGATGACCAGCTTGGCGCCACGGCAGGCCCCTCTGAGCGGTACGCTGCTGATGACGATGTCGGCACCGGCGCAGGCCTGTTCGGGATGATCCTCGTCCTTGACCAGCGCCACCACCCGCCCCTCGGCCCGCCACAGGCACCCCCGTTCATCACAGCGCAGGCGTCCGTCCCGCGATGAGCTTTTCTTGGGCCAGCGTTCCGGCGCCTCGGGCCCGGCCCGGCGTGTCCAGGTATCCTTGAGGATGCGGCCGCCCTTGCCGTTGATCAGCAGCAACCCCTGATCGGTGCGCACCGCCATGCCGTCACCGCGCCCATCCACCAGCAGATCGGGAGGATGGGCGAAGGCCATGCTGAGCAGGGCGGCGGCCATGGGCGCCAGCCCCCACACCCGCCAGCGCCCCTGCCACAGGCACAACCAGCATCCGCCCAGGGTGAACACGATCATCGCCCATAGCGGCAGGATGGGAAGGGTGATGGCCGAGACCGGCCAGGTATGGGGTAGTGACCGGTTTGGCACTCCCTGGCGATCGGTGGTCTGAGGGGTGAACCCCAGCATTCCTGCGGGGTGAGGGCGGGCCGGTGGCCACATCGAGATTTGGCCCGAAAACGGTCAGAAATGGTTTCAGAGCGGTAGATTTGGCACCGGAACCCGACTCGAAGCGGGAAGAAGCGGACTCGGTATAGGCGATGGGGCGCGGTATCGACATTTGACCGGATACCGAGCAGTCGATGGGCATGCTACCAGCCGGCGGGGCCGTGTATACAAGTCTCAGGCCGGGTGTTTGCCAGCGGCCTCACCGTCTGGGTGAGAAAGGCTCTCACGCAGCCGAGAGCGGAGGGCGGCCATGGCGCCCTTGATCACGCCGGGGCGCTCTTCCTCGGTGAACTCCATCCCCGTCAGTTCGGTGGCGATCCGGGCGGCCTCGGCGGCCACCTGGTGCAGCACCACGGCATAGCCAAGTTCCTTGTAGACCGCCGCGACGGCCTCGGTGACACGGCCGTAGAGGATGGGATCGATGTCGATCCTGTAGCTCTTGAACTCGACGGCGAGTTGGCGGCCGTCCTCGGTCTTGACGATGGCGTCGATGCCCTTGTCTCCCTTGCCGGTCAGCAGCCAGTTGATGTTGACGCCGAAGGTCTCGTGAAGGCGGGAGAGCACATCTCCGCCCGGGATAACCTTATCCCGTTCGTACTTTCCGATCGTCTCCTTATGGACAGCCAATTTTACGGCAAAATCATCTTGCGACATGCCTCCCCGGACCATGCGGAGACGCTCCCCGACACTTTCAGCCATGATCGCCTCCGCTGAAAATCTGCCCAGAAGCCGCTGAAACGCTTTCAGCGACACCCAAGCCATTGGAAATAAACACGAAACAGCAAAAAAGCTGTGCGGCATGTGCGGGGTGTCGCTGAAACAGCATTTGCGCTGCTTTTCGAGCTTGTCGTGACAGCATATGTGCTGTTATAACCATCGACATGACGACTGATACCTCAACGATAAACATCCCGAAAAACCCCACCGAGCGGCGGGGGTGGATCATCTGGCAGCTGCGGAACCGTGGCTGGTCATTCACCCGGATCGCGCTGGAAGAGGGCGTCTCGGTCCAGGCCGTCAGCAACGCCACGCTGGTGCCGTCATCGCACCTTCAGCAACGCATTGCCGAGATCCTGGAGCTGCGGCCCCAGCAACTGTTTCCCGAGTATTTCGACCCGGCCGGCAGACGGCTGGGGCGGACCCGAGAACAACACCGTATCACGCGCAGTTCCTGCGGCAATGTCGAAGATGGAGCGGCGGCATGAACACCGGCCGGGCTCACGATTGGCAGATTTCCTACATGTCGCTGGCCGGGATGCTGTCCCGTCGCCGGGGGGAACTGGGGATCAGCCAGGACGGCCTGGCCACCGCCCTGCGCGTCGGACGCCGTTCCGTGCAGCGCTGGGAGGCGGGGGACGCCTATCCCTCCGGCCTGCGGCTGTTCCAGTGGGCCGCCCAATTGGGTGTGCAGATTGCGCCACAAATGGCGCATCCGGTTCCGGGGAGGGCGGCATGAATGCGGCCCTCCCCACACCGCTTTCCCTCCGCCTCCCCGGAGGGAAAGACCGCCGGCCCGCCGGCCGGCTGCGGCGGCTTTCCGCCGTGTCCCCGCAACTGAAGGCCGGTCGCGGCAGCGCGCAAAACGCCGCGTCCGGCCTCTTTTTGCGGGTCTTCAACGACCCCCGAATGGAGGCACCCATGCCCAGAGCCCAGAAGGGCCGGCACCATGCGGCCGACACCAATCAATTCGACTTCATGCGTCTGCTCGAAGGCGCTGTGGATCTTCCTGATCCCCACGAGCCCCGGCGCGAGCCGGGTGCCCTCAACCTCGATCAGCGCATGTGCCGCCTGCTCAACCAGGCGATCGCCGCTGGCCCCTTCGCCGACCGCGAAGCCCTGGCGGAAGTGCTCAGCTTCCACGCCGGCCGACCGATCAGCAAGGCGATGATCGACAGTTGGACCGGAGCCAGACGGCCGCACCGCCTGCCCGCCGATCTGATCCCGGCGTTCTGCGTGGCGCTGGGAAACTCCATCTTGCTGCATGGCTTGGCCGAACCTTCGGGCTGTGCGGTGACCGAGAGCGCTGACCTGGTGCAATCGCGCCTTGACCGTCTGGCGCTGTTCATCCGCTTCGCCCGTGCGGAGCAAAAGCGCCTGGTGGCCGCCACCCCCTTGTTCGGTGGGGTGGGCCATGGTTGAGGTTTGGCACACCGCCGCCGAGTTGGCCGCCATGCGGTTGCCCGGACTCCCTGCCTCGCCCCAGGGCGTCAACGCCAAGGCCAAGCGCGACGGATGGACAGCGCAACGCCGCGATGGCAGCGCCCAGGCCTGGGAATACCCCATCTCGGCCCTGCCTCCCGCCGCCCGCAAGGCCATCTCGGCCAAGGCCCTGGCTCACGCCAAGCCGCAGCAGCTGGCCCTCGATCTTCCCGCAATCTCCGACCTCAAGCATTACCAGCGCGGCCCCATGGAGGCCCGCGCCGCCCTGCTGGCCGAGATCGACCGCCAGATGCTGATGGGCCACACGCTCACCGACGCCATCACCACCATGGTGTCCATGGCCGCCCAGGGCACGCTGTCCCCCGAGCTGCAGCGCCTGGTGCCCATCGCCAACGCCCGATCGGGGGAGGGGCGCGCCTTGTCCGTGCGCACCCTCAAGCGCTGGCGCTCCGACCGCGAGAAGGGCGGCGGCAATCCGGTGGCCCTGGCCACGGCGGCCGTGCCGGAATCGCCCCTGCAGCCCTGGGCGCCCACCTTCATGCGGCTCTACGGCCGCCCCACCAAGCCCGGCATTCCCGAGGTGCTTGAGGATTGGCCGAAAGGCGAGGCCAAGCCCTCCGAGCACCAGTGCCGCCGCTTCCTGCGCAAACTGGACGCCATCAGCCGCAACATGGGTCGCATGGGCGCCAGGGCACTCAAATCCATCAAGGCCTACGTCGCCCGTGACGTATCCGAGCTATGGCCCGGCGCGGTGTTCATCGGCGACGGCCACACCTACAAGCAGGAAGTGGCCCACCCCATCCACGGCCAGCCCTTCCGGCCCGAAGTGACGGTAATGTTGGACGTGTTCACCCGCAAATGGGTGGGCTGGAGCGCCGCCCTG
>JACQAD010000324.1 GCA_016195125.1 Magnetospirillum sp. | reverse complement strand
TCGACGTCAACAATCTGCTGTCCGGTCATCATCCGGCCTCCTTCGCCCCGGTGTTCGTGGAGACCATCAAGACCTTCGTCCTGGGTGCGGACAAGGTGATCGAGGCCGAGAAGTGGGACTGGCTGAAGCATAACCTGCTGAAGGATCACCATATCGACGATCTGGAAAAGGAATTGCTGGCCGGGTTGCGGGCGGAAGCCAAGTCCATGCCCGACGAAATGCGCCATTTCGCCATCTGAGGCTCTGCCCATGCGCCCCATCATCGGACGTTTCCTGGTCCTGCTGTTGTGCCTGACCGGCCTGGGGGCCGCCGCCGAGGAACCCGCCCCGGCCAAGACGGGAGAGGTGGTGACGGTTGCCACCCGGGTGTTGCCGCCCTTCGTCATCGACGATCACGGCAAGGTCAGCGGCTTCAGTATCGAATTGTGGGAGCGCATCGCCCAGCGCATCGACGTCAAGACCGAGTATACGGTCCACGCGACCCTGCCCGAACTGCTCGACGCCGTGAAGAACGGTCCCGCCAAGGTGGGGATCGCCGCCATCTCCATCACCGCCCAGCGCGAGGCCCTCTTCGACTTCTCCCAGCCCATGTACGATTCCGGTCTGGCCATCTTGGTGCCGGAAGGGGGATCGACGTCCTCCTTGCTCGACGTGGTGATGATGTGGTCGACGCAATTGTTGCCGGCGCTGCTGATGGGAGCGCTGCTGATCGCCATTCCCGCCCATCTGGTGTGGTTCCTGGAGCGCCGCGCCGGCAGCGACATCCCCATGACCGAGACTTACTATCCCGGCATTTTCCAGGTGGTCTATTGGGTGGCGACCCTGATGGGCGGGCAGGCGGAGAATTTCCCCAAACGCCCCATCAGCAAGGTCATCGCCGTGGCCTGGATCTATGTCGGCCTGACCTTCGTCGCCTATTTCACCGCCTTCGCCACCTCGGCTCTGACGGTGCAGCAGCTGAAGAGTGGCATTTCCGATCCCTCGGATCTGGCCGGCAAGGTGGTGTCCAGCGTCGAGGGCAGCACCGCGTCGCGCTATCTCGCCAGCATCCGCGCCGAGGTGGTGAACTTCCCCACCGCGTTGGAGGCCATGCAGGCGGTGGAGAAGCACAAGGTGGCGGCGGCGGTCTATGACGCGCCGGTCCTGCGCCACTTTGCCTCCCACGAGGGGCGGGGCAAGGTCCGGCTGGCCGGACCCATGTTCCGCCAGGAGAAGTACGGCATTCTCTTCCCCCAGGGCAGCACGCTGCGCAAGCGCGTCAACGAGGAATTGCTGCGCCTGCGCGAGGACGGCACCTACCAGGAACTTCAGCAGCGCTGGTTCGGCGCCGAGGAATCCTCGTAATCAGGCCTATTGGCTGATCCGCAGATTGCTCAGCTGCACCGCGATGGCGGTGAAGGCGCTTTTGAGGTCGGCTTGGCTGGGGGCGTCGAAGAACTTGGTCGAATCGGTGGCGCAGGCCTTGTACATGGCCTTGGTGGCGGTGTCCTGGCTGCCGGTGAAGACGATCGTGTAGATGACGATGCCCTGGGCCTTCATGGTGGTGCACAGATTGGCCAGCCGGGTGTTGACGGTATTCTGGGCGGTGCTGATGGAGGTGGTGCCCACCAATCCCAACTCATCCAGGCGCCCATAGCCCGTATAGTCGGAATTGACCGCATTGTTGACCTTGTTGGCGCCGCTGGTGCTGGGCAGCTTGTAGATCTGGTTGACGCCGTCGGTCATCATGATCACCGCCTTGGTCAGCTTGGGCGTGCCCCAGGGCTGGCCCTCGGTAAACGGCGAGGCCGGCGACAGCACCCGGTAGCCCCAGGCCATGCCGATATCGCCCAATGTGCCGCCGCGGCTCCACGCCGCCATGGCGTTGATGGCGGTGGTCAGGGTCGCCTTGGTGTCGGTCAGCGGCGTGATGGGCGTGGGACAGCCCAGATTGGGGCCGGTGCCGGAATTGCCGTAGCTGGGATCGGAGTGGATGGTGCTGGGCGTGGCCGGATCATAGAAATTGTCCACGGCCGGCGCCCAGACATAGCGGGTCCATTGCTTGGTGGCGGCGGGAGTGTCGGCCAGGGTATTGGGTGAGGGGCGCTCCACCACGCAGCCTTTCCAGCCCGTGGCGCTGACCGGGTCATAGGCGGCGCCCGCCGCCACCAGGGACGAGGCCACCGGGCCGGGATTGACCGCCGCCGAATAGGGGACCAGCCCGATCTTCAGGGTCGGATGGACGGTGTAGGTTCCGAACAGGATGCCGACCAGCTGGGTGGCGGCGTCACGCAGCGCCTGGATATTGTTGTTGGTGGTCATCGAGCCGGTATTGTCCAGCACCATGGCCAATTCCAGTCCCATGATCTGGCGGTTGACCACGCTGTCGGCGTGGACCGGCACTTGGGTCACGCCCACCACCTTCATGAAGACGGTGGTGACGATGGCGCTGGCATGGGCGTTGATGACGTCGCCGTTGACCGTGATGGAGACGGTGGGGCTGACGCCCGCCGTGCCCGGAGGGAAGTTGGCGTTGAAGAAGTTCTGGGCCACCTGGGTCAACTGAGCGTTGGTGCCGGTGGAGGAGCCCACCGCCAGGGCGGCGGCATCCAGGGCGGCGGCCATGCGGCTCTTGATGGCGTAGGCCTTGGCCACGTCGACGCCCAGGCCGATGGAGGCGACGATGGGCAGGATGCCGATGGCCAGCATGACGGCCATGTTGCCGCGGGTGGAGCGCATCAGGCGCCTGAGCAGGTCGATGGGCATGGAATTCATCCCCCTACGCCGTTAAGGGCGATCTTTCGCACCAGGCGCGGGCGCGTATAAGACACCTCGGTGAAGGTCTTGTTGGGCACCAGGCGGTGCAGGACCGGCACGCAGACATAGCTCAGCTTCACCATGATCACGCTTTCTCCGGCCACCCCCAGGCCCTTGGCCCCCGACAGGGAGACGCTGGCCTGGGTGGCGCCCCATTGATAGCGCCATAATTGCAGCGGATTTCCAGCGGCGTCGAAGCCGACGCTGGTGACGTCGACGCCCAGATTGGTCTGGCTGCTGATCAGGGGGTCGAGGACGCGCTGGGCGGCGGTGCGGATGGCGTCCATCTGGGCGGTGGAGAGGGCAGAGGATTGGGCGGTGAGATCGGCCACGGTCTGGGATGCCGACACCGCCTTGCCGTAGGATTTGACCAGATTGGCGATCTCCACGGTTCCCAGCATGGCGGTGATCATGATCGGCATGGCCAGGGCGAATTCCACCACGGCGACGCCGCGCTGGTCACGGAGCAGTCGTTTGAGGCGGCCGATCATGTGTAGGGCTCCGTCTTGAATACCGCGGTGGAGGTGACCGCCACGGTATTGCCGGTGCCGGCGCCCATCAGTTTGCCGATCAGCGGGGTGGCGAAGGCGTGGCGATAGATCACGCGGACCGTGGTGACGGTGCCGGCCCCGCCTGGGGCGAACTGGGTGTTGCTGGCATTGCCCTGGGCGTCGAAGGTGATGGCGGGCAGGGCGATATTGGTGAAATCGGGAAAGCTGCGTACGTCGAAGCTGAAGGAATTGCAGCCGTAAAGGCCGAACAGCGACGCGCAGAACGTCTGGCGGAACGTTCCGATGGGGTCGGCATTGGTCTGGACCGATCCGGTGCGGATGCGACGGGCCGCCTCGCGGGTGGCGCCCTCCACCACCGAGCTTTCGAAGATCAGCAATCCCATCTCGAAGGTGCCGAACAGCATCATCAGGGCCGGCAGCAGCAAGATGGCGTATTCCACCGTCACCGATCCCCGCCGGTTGCGGACGAGCCTGCGCAGTCGATGGATGAACGCCCGGACCATTTCCGCCTCTGCCCCAGATCGGCTCCGTCATTGGAGCCGTGGGAAAGTCTAGCCGAGAGTATGGGGCGGGTCCGTGGTGAGCGTCACATAATCAGGCGAATATTGCAGTAAGTCTTCAACGGCCTACTTGGTCGCCGGCTTGGACTTGTAGGGGCTGTCGGCGGTGGGGATGGTGTTGGCCGGGGCGCAACTGTCGGCGCCGCAATCGACGATGGCGGTGGCGCCGCCGGGAACCCAGGTCTTGCCGGTGCCGTAGCGGATGGTGACCGAGCCGTTGCCGCCGGCGGTGACCACCACCGGACGGTTCAGCAGCACGCCGCCATTGGCGTCCAGCACGGCCAAGGTGGTGCCGCCGGTGAACTTGCCGAATAAGGTGATGGAGCGGGGCGAGTCGACCGTAACGTCGGCGATGGCGGGATTGCCCACCACCACGCTGCGCGCCGCTCCGCCCACCTGAACCAGCACGGCGCCGCCCAAGGGCACTTCGATGGGCGCCGCCGGCCCGGCGGCGAAGGCGGGGGCGGCGACGGCGGTGGCCAGCGCAATCAGGGAAGAGCGGATCAGGGCGGCAAGGGCCATAGAAAGCCTCATTCCATTGTCGAAATCTCAGCGACGTTATGATATCCATAAATGCTTGTCGGCGCAATGATGGCTGATGCAAAGTCTGTATAAGTAATGCCTTGGGTTATTCTGTAATTGTCGACAATTTTTCGGTTTTTTGAATCTGTCGGAGCCTCCGGTCATGAATGTTCGCCACGCCGCCTTTCTGTCGCTGACCCTGCTGGTCACCGCCTGTGCCCAGTCGGCCGATTTCGGCGATGGTTCCGTGTCTCAGGCGGTGGAGCCCAGTTTGCGGGCGGCGGCGCAGGCGGCGGAATCGGCTCGGGACTACAAGGGCGCCATCCAGCACCTGTCGACCATCTACCAGCGGCGGCCCGAGGACCGCGCCATCGGCATCGTCCTGGCGCGCAACCTGCGCTATTCCGGTCAGGCGCAGGGCGCCGCCGACCTGATGCAGGATCAGTTGGCCCGCTTTGCCAAGGACGCCGACACGCTGCTGGAATTGGGCAAGGATTATCTGGCCGCCGACCGCATCGGACTGGCCATCAAGGCGCTGGAGGAATCCCGCGCCTTGCAGCCCGGCAATTGGGAGGTTCATTCCACCCTGGGGGTGGCGCTCGACAGCCAGGGCCGCGCCGCCGAGGCCCAGGCCGCCTATGGCCGCGCCCTGGAGATCACCCCCGACAACGCGGTGGTCTTGAACAATCTGGGCCTGTCCCAGGCCCTGGCCGGGCGTCTGGACGAGGCCCTGGCGACCATGACCCGTGCCGCCGACCTTCCGGCCGGCACCGCCCAGATCCGCCAGAATCTGGCACTGCTGCTGGCCTTGAAGGGAGACGGCGCCCAGGCGGAGAAACTGATGCGCCGCGATCTGCCGCCCGATCAGGCCAAGGTCAATGCCGAGATCCTGCGCGGCCTGGCGGCGGCGGTGCGCTAATCCATTTTGATACAAGCCTCGACGGCATCGGGGAGTGGCCCGACAAAACTTGGCAAAGATCGCGTCAATCCGTTGGTGTGATTGCCGCTCGTCACGCTGTAGATACGGTGGGGCTCCTGATCCATGGTTGTGAGTGAGGGGGCGGTCATTGTCTCCATGGGCGAAAAGCGATGGAATACTGCATTCGGGGCGCGGCTAATATCTGGGGTGGGCACACGATCGAACTCACCGTGGAAATGGAAGAATGGCTGGTGCTCAATTGCCAGAGCCCCTATGCCATCGTTCACTATGATGAAGTGAAATTCAGCCGCCGCGCCGACGCCGTGGCCTTCGCGCGGCAATGGTTCGAGACGGGGTATTGGCGCCTGCGGGAAATGGGAACCCATTGCCGGGTCGGCAGCTGCCACGGGCTGAAGCATAAATGCCACCCGACCGAATTTTCCACTCCGGTCCCTATTTCATCATTCCCGACACTTGGATGGCCGCTGGCCCGGCGATGATCAGGAACAGAACCGGCAGAAAGAACACGATCATGGGCACGGTCAGCTTGGCGGGCAGCGAGGCCGCCTTCTTCTCGGCACTGGCCATGCGGCCTTCGCGATTCTCCTGGGCCAGAACCTTGAGGGCCTGACTGACCGGGGTGCCGTACTTTTCCGACTGGATCATGGCGGTGGACAGCGACCTCACCTGGGTCAGGCCGGTGCGGTCGGCGAAATTCTCCCAGGCGTGACGGCGATCGGTGAGGAACGCCAGTTCGGCGGCGGTCAGCCCGATCTCCTCGGCCATTTCCGGCGACCCGCCCATCATCTCGTCGGTGACCCGGAGCAGGGCGGTTTCCACCGACAAGCCGGCATCGACGCAGATGACGATCAGGTCCAGGGCGTCGGGAAAGGCCCGGCCCAGGGCCTGCTGACGCTTCTGAATGGCGTTGGTCAGCAGCAACGAGGGCAGGAAGGCCCCGACGCTCATGGCGCCGGCCAGGATCAGGGCGCGGATCATCAAGGGCTGGTCGGCGAACAGGGTGGTGGCGTAGATCAGCCCCAGGGCCAGCAGCAGCACTGGCAACGCCACCCGCGCGAAGATGAAGGTCACCGGCGCCGCCTGTCCCCGCCAACCGGCCTGGGCGAGGCGGGCCTTCAACGCCTTGGCCTCCAGCAGATCCTGGAGTTTGAGGCGGTCGAGGACGGCCCGCATCAGGGCGAGGCGGCGTTGGGGCGGCTGGTTGCGGCGTCTCGAGCCCTTGGCCTGATCCAGGTCCAGTTTCTGACGCGCCGACAATTCCTGGCGTCGGCTCGCCACCATCTTGATGCGGGTCTGGCGACGGTCGCGGGCCAGCAGGGGCAGGGCCACGGCCAGAACCGCCAGGCCCGCCGCCAGTGACGCGGTGATCATGATGAGGGTGGTCAGCATCGGATGGCGCCCTTCCCTCAGATGTCGAAATTGATCATGTTGCGCATGACCAGGACGCCCACCGCCTCGGTCATGATGCCGATGAACAGCAACAGGTTGCCGGCGTCGCTGGTGAACAGCACGCCGATATAGGACGGCGCGATCAGGGCCAGCATTCCCATCACCACCAGCGGCAGCGAGCCGATGATGGCGGCCGAGGCGCGGGCTTCGCTGGCATAGGCCTGGACCTTGTCGCGCATGCGCTTCCTGGCGCGCAGCACGTCGGACAGCTTGGCCAGGGTCTCGGCCAGATTGCCGCCGGTCTGCTGCTGGATGGCCAGAACGATGGCGAAATAGCGCATCTCGGCCATGGGCATGCGTTCCACCGCCCGGTTCATGGCTTCGTGCAGGGTCAGGCCGATGCGGGTGCCCTCGGTGATCTGGCGGAACTCGCCGCCGACGGGATCGGGCATCTCGCGGCCGATGATGGCGATGCATTCGCCCAGCGGCAGGCCCGAGCGGATGCCGCGCACCACCACGTCCAGGGCATCGGCGAATTGGCTGGTGAATTGACCGAGGCGCTTCCTGGCGGCGATGGACAGGGCCAGCTTGGGGCCGCCCAGGCCCAGGATCACCGCCAGCAGGCCGCCCCAGGTCAGGCCCAGTCCGCCGGCCTCGGCCACCACCAGGACCAGCCCGGCCAATCCCGCCGACCCGGCCAGATAATGCCAGACCTCCATGGCCAGCCCGGCCTGGGCCAGCTGTTCGCGCAGCTTGTAGCCGCCGCGGCGCTCGCGCACGCCTTCCACCGCCTTCAGGCGGGCCTGCACGGATTTGCGCTGGGGGCCGCGCATGGTCAGGCGGCGGGTCGGCGGCTGGGTGCCGGCGATGACGGCGAGGCGGCGGTTCAGGCGGGCGCGGGGGCCGTGGATCAGGCTGACCATGGACCAGCCCAGCACCGCCAGGGCGACGATCAGCACCAGCACCAAGGCGGCGATCTCGGCCGGCAACTGGCTGACCAGCTCAAACATGCGTCTCACCCAGGGCCTCGGCCAGGTCGCGCTCCAGGCCGTAATAGCGCGCCCGGTCCCAGAAGGCCGGGCGCAGGCCGGTGGGGCGATGGCGGCCGAGGATGCGGCCCTTGGTATCCTCGCCCTCGTAATCGAAGACGAACAGATCCTGAAGGGTGATGACCTCGCCCTCCATGCCGACGATCTCGGAGATATGGGTGATCTTGCGGGTGCCGTCCCGAAGGCGGGACGCCTGGACGATGACGTTGATGGCCGAGGCGATCTGTTCGCGCACCGCCTTGGCCGGCAGGGAATAGCCGCCCATGGCCACCATGTTCTCCACACGCGACAGGGCGTCGCGCGGCGTGTTGGCGTGGATGGTGCCCATGGAGCCGTCATGGCCGGTATTCATGGCCTGGAGCAGGTCGAAGGCCTCGGGGCCGCGGACCTCGCCGACGATGATGCGCTCGGGGCGCATGCGCAGGCAGTTCTTGACCAGATCGCGCATGGTGACGGCGCCGGCGCCTTCCAGATTGGGCGGGCGGGTCTCGAGACGGACCACGTGGGGCTGCTGCAATTGCAGCTCGGCGGCGTCCTCGCAGGTGACGATGCGTTCGCCTTCGTCGATATAGCGGGTCATGCAGTTGAGCAGGGTGGTCTTGCCCGAGCCGGTGCCCCCCGAGATCAGGATATTGCAGCGCACCGCCGAGGCGATCTGCAGCACCCTGGCGGCGGGTGCCGAGATGGAACCGAACTCTACCAGCTTTTCCAGGGTCAGTTTTTCCCGCTTGAACTTGCGGATGGTCAGGGTCGGGCCGTCGATGGCCAGGGGCGGCGCGATGACGTTGACGCGCGAGCCGTCGGCCAGGCGGGCGTCGCAGATGGGGCTGGATTCGTCGACCCGGCGTCCCACCGCCGCGACGATGCGCTGGCAGATGTTCATCAGCTGGGCGTTGTCGCGGAACTTGATGTCGGTGAGCTCGATGCGGCCCTCGGTCTCGATGTAGACCTTGTCGGCGCCGTTGACCATGATGTCGGCGATGTCGTCGCGGGCGATCAGCGGCTCCAGCGGTCCCAGGCCCAGGACGTCGTTGCAGATGTCGCCGATCACCACCTGCTGCTCGGCCGCCGACAGCACCAGATTGCGCATGGAGATGATCTCGGCGACGATGTCCGAGATTTCCTCGCGCACCTGGGCCGGGGCCAGACTGCCCAATTCGGTCGGATCGACCGAATCGATCAGGTCGTTGAAGATGGCGATCTTGATGTCGGACAGCCGCTGATCCAGCTCGGTGGAGCGTGCCGCCGCCGGATTGGGCGCCGCGACGGAAGGCTTGGGCGCCTCGGTGGCGGTGGCGGGCTTGCCGGGATCGGGGGGAGCGGTGCGGCGGCCGAACATGGGATTACGTCCGGTTCAGCCAGGGAAACAGGCTCTTGGCCTTGGCGGCGGGCCGCGACTGGGCCGCCTTGCCCGACAGGCTGACGGCCAACTGGGTCAGGGCCTGGACGATCTTGTGGTTGGCCGAGGCCTCTCCCAGCATCTGGGCGTTGGTGGCGGCCTCGCCGAACAGGGACGGGTCGGCGGGGACGATCAGGGCCGGACTGATCTTGACGGTGTCGGCGAAATCCTTGGCCGAGAGCTGGGCCTTGCGGCCGTTTTCCACCCGGTTGAGGACCACGCGCGGCGCCGCCATGCCCTGGCGGCGGAGCGATAATTGCTCCAGCAGGGTCTTGGTGTCGCGCAGGGAGGCGAAATCGGCGGTGGCGGTGACCACCACCTCGTCGGCACCGGCCAGCAGGGCTTCACTCCACTCGGCCCAGTGATGGGGCATGTCCAGGACCACGATGCCGGCCATGCGCGACGCCACATCGACCATGTGCTCGAGGGCGTCGACGGCGATGGCGGAATGGGAGCGGCCGTCACCGGGGGCGGCCAGGACTTGCAGATGCTCGTCGTAATCGGCCATGCAGCGGTCCATCAGTACTTCGTCCAGGCGGGCCGGATTGGCCAGGGCATCGACCACGCTTTGCTTGACGTCCAGATTGAAGGCCAGGGTCGAGGTGCCGAAGGGGATGTCGAGATCCATATAGATCACCGGCTCCTGCAGATGGCGGCCCAGGGCCCAGGCCAGATTCTGGGAGATGGTGGACGAGCCGGTGCCGCCGCGCGCTCCCCAGCAGGCGATGGTGCGACCCCGGGGGGCGGCGCCGGGCTCGGCGAACAGGCCCGACAGGGTGTCGAGGATCTGCCGCGCCGTGACCGGGGCCAGCAGGTATTCGGCCACCCCCTTGGACATCAGCTCGCGATAGAGGCGGATATCGTTGACCGGGCCGATCACCACCACCTTGGTGCCGGCCACGCAGACCTCGGCCAGCCGGTCGAGGCCGGGGCCGAGGCGGGCCGGGTCGGTCTCCTCCACCACCAGCACCTGGGGGGTGGGGAGGTCGGCGTAATGGGCGATGGCCGCCGCCAGGCCGCCCGGATGCAGGCCCAGACGCGATTTGGCCAGCAGACGGTCGCCCGCCACCTGGCTAAGGGTCTCGGCGGTGGCCGGGTCGGACCAGAAGGCGTCGAGGACGAGGCGGTAGATCACGTCGGCCTCCCGCTACTTGCCCGAGCCGACGGACGAGGTGGTTCCGGCACTGATGGCTTCCTCGGCCGAGCCGGTGGCGTTGCCCTTGCCGTATTTGTCGAGCACGGTGGTGGCGCGGTTGGCGTCGCGGCCCGAGGATTCCCGCGCCCGGACCAGATCGGCGGGATTTTGCACCATCATGGCCTTGTTGTGCTGGATGGCGCAGCCCCAGTTGGAATGGGGCGCGTTGGTCTGGTTGGGATTGAGGCCGCGTTCGAAGGTTCCGCATTCGGGCGGCTGGGCCACCCAGACGGGTACGCGCACCTGGGCGCTGCCCGAGGGCGGCACCGGATCGGCGCCGCCGGACAGGGCAAGGGCGACATTGGTCACACCCCAGGCCCGCAAGGTGTCGGCCAGGGATTGGCCGTAGGCCTGGGCCGCCTCTTCCTCGCCCGGCTTGGCTCCGACGGTGATCTGCACCGGGCCGGCGCTGCGGCGCAGGAATTCCTCGGCCAGCCGGCCCAGGCGCTCGCGGTCGGCAACCGACAGGGGGGCGCCGTCGGCCGGGCGGGTGAACAGGGCGACGGCGGCCTTTTCCTCCACGGCGATGGGGTGGGAAAGGCGGTAATCGTGCTCGGACAGGTCGGCGGGGCAGGCGGCCAGCAGCGGTGCCAGCAGAACGGTCAGGAGGGCAGCTATGGTCTTGCGGGTCATCATCTGCTCCTCACTGGACGATATAGCCGAAGGGGCCTTGCAGCGGCGCCGGCGCCTTGGGAGGTTCGGCCCCCTTCTTGGTATAGGTATCCTGCAGACGGCCCAGCAGGAAGCGCTTGATGTCCGAGGACGGCGCGAAGCCATCGGTGGGCGCCGCCAGATTGGGCTGCTCCACCGGCTGGACCACATAGGCCGACAGGATCACCACCAGTTCGGTCTCGCTGCGCTGGAAGGCGTTGGAGCGGAACAGGGCGCCCAGCACCGGCAAATCCATCAGACCGGGCAGGCCGGCGATATTGCTGGTGATGTCGTTCTGCAGCAGCCCGGCGATCATCAGCGAGCCCCCCGACGGCAATTCCACCGTCGAGCCGGCGCGCCGCACCTTGAAGGCGGGGACCGAGATGGTGCTGGAGATGGCGGTCTTGTTATTGGTGTCGATGGCGCTGACCTCGGTGCTCATCTTCAGGCTGAGGCGGCCGGGATCGAGCACGGTGGGCGTGAAGGACAGCAGCACGCCGTAGGGCTTGAATTCGACGGAGATGGCGCCGTTGGTCTGGGACACCGGAATGGGCAATTCGCCGCCGGCCAGCATGGTGGCGGTCTCGCCCGAGACGGCGGTCAGGTTGGGCTCCACCAGAGTGCGGATCAGCCCCTGGTTCTCCAGGATATTGAGGCTGCTCACCAGCGAGCCGATGCCGGTGATGGTGGCGGTGCCGAAGATGGCCGAACTCGACGAATCGATCAGGCCGACAGTGGCGCTGGTGCCGCCGCCGGTCAGTTTGGCGTTGCCCAGGATGTGGATGGCCTTGCCCGTGGCCGGGGCGAAGCCGACGCCCAGTTCCTTGAGCACGGTGCGCTGGATCTCGGCGACCTTGACGTGGAGCAGCACCTGCTGCTCGGCGACGATGCGCAGCAGGTTGACCAGATTCTCGTCCTTGGCCACGAAGCGCCGGGCGACGCCCTTGGCCGAATTGGCGGCGGCGTCCGAGCGCACCGAGCCCGACAGGTACAGGCTGTCGTTGACCGCTTCCACCTGCAGGGCACGCTCGTCGGGCAGCACCGCCTTCAAGGCGTCGCGCACCGCCTGGGAATCGATGGTCACCGAGAGTTCGACGCGGCGCATGACCTGGCCGGAACGGTCCAGCAGGAACAGGTTGGTCTGGCCCGCCGCCCGGCCGGTGACATGGACCAGATTGGGGGCGCGG
>JACQAD010000323.1 GCA_016195125.1 Magnetospirillum sp. | reverse complement strand
GATGGTGCCCACACCGGCTTCAGACACAAGTTTGACGCAAACCTTGGCGCGGGGGTTGGCTTGTTTGAGGTCGTAAATAAGCTGGGCCAGATCCTCGATGGAATAGATGTCGTGATGGGGCGGCGGGCTGATCAGCATGACGCCCGGCGTGGCGTGGCGCAGCTTGGCGATCTCAACCGTCACCTTGAAGCCGGGCAGCTGGCCGCCTTCGCCGGGCTTGGCGCCCTGGGCGACCTTGATCTCGATCTCGCGGCACATGTTGAGGTATTCGGCGGTGACGCCGAAGCGGCCCGAGGCGATCTGCTTGACCGCCGAATTGGCGTTGTCGCCATTGGGGCGCGGGCGATAGCGCTCGCGGTCCTCGCCGCCCTCGCCCGACACCGACTTGGCGCCGATGCGGTTCATGGCGATGTTGAGAGTGCCATGGGCCTCGGGCGACAGGGCGCCCAGGCTCATGCCCGGAGTGAGGAACCGCTTTCTGATCTCGGTGATGCTTTCCACCTCGTCCAGGCTGACCGGAGCGGCGGCGGGCTTGAGATCGAGAAGGTCGCGGATGGTGATGGGCGGCAATCGCCGCATGCCGTCCGAGTATTTCTTGTAGGTGGCGTAGGAATCACTGGTCACCGCCATCTGCAGCAGATGGATCAGGGTGCCGTCGAAGGAATGAGCCTCGGACCCGGCGCCGCGCCGCACCCGGTAGAAGGCGCCGATGGGCAGGGACGGGGCCGGGCCGGCAAAGCCGGTGGCGTGCTGCTCCAGGGTCTTCTTGGAGATACCCACCAGACCGATGCCGGAAATGCGCGACGTCATGCCGGGGAAGAACTCGGCCACCAGGGTGCGCGACAGGCCCACCGCCTCGAAATTGTAGCCGCCGCGATACGAACTGACGATGGAGATACCCATCTTGGCCATGATCTTCAGCAGACCCTGGTCCAACGCGTATTTGTAGCGCCGCACGCATTCTTCCAGACTCATTGAGCCGAACAGACCCCGGCGCTGGCGCTCGGCGATGGCTTCCTGGGCCAGATAGGCGTTGACCGTGGTGGCGCCGACGCCGATCAGCACCGCGAAGTAATGCACGTCCAGGCACTCGCCCGAGCGCACGTTGAGCGAGGTCCAGGTACGCAGATGCAGGCGCACCAGATGGGAGTGGACGCCACCGGCGGCCAGGATCATGGGAATGGCGGCCCGGCCCTCGCTCAATGCCTCGTCGGTGAGGATCAGGTGGGTACAGCCGCCGCGCACCGCCTCTTCCGACTCGCGGCGCACCCGGGCCAGGGCGTCCTTAAGGGCGTCCGAACCGGCCTTGGGGTCGAAGGTGCAGTCGATGGCCGCCGCCGCCTTGCCCATATACTTGCGCATGGCGGCGAATTCGGCATTGGACAGGACCGGGCTGTCGAGCTGCAGCAGGTCGCACTGGCTCTCGTCCTCGTCCAGGATATTGCCCAGATTGCCCAGGCGGGTGCGCAGGCTCATCACCCGCGATTCACGCAAGGAATCGATGGGCGGATTGGTGACCTGGCTGAAATTCTGCTTGAAGAAGTGGTGCAGGCCGCGATAGCCCTCGGACAGCACCGCCAGGGGGGTATCGTCGCCCATGGAGCCGATGGCTTCCTTGGCATCCTCGACCATGGGATGGAGGATCAGCTCCATGTCTTCCATGGTCATGCCATAGGCGGCCTGACGGCGGCGCAAATCCTCGGCCGACAGCTCCACCTTCTCGGGAGCGCCGGTCTTGACCAGGGAATCCAGCTCGGTGATGCGCTTGACCCAGGCGGAGTAATTGCGCCGCGACGCCAGCAGATCCTTGATCTCGGTATCGCGATAGAAGCATCCGGCATCCAGGTCGATGGCGATGGACTGGCCCGGCCCGACCCGGCCCTTCTCCACCACGTCGCAATCGGCCACCTTGACCATGCCGGTCTCGGACCCCAGGATCAGCAGGCCGGTCCGGGTGATGGTGAAGCGCATGGGGCGCAGGCCGTTGCGGTCGACGCCGGCCACCGCCCAGGAGCCGTCGGTGGCGCAGATGGCCGCCGGGCCGTCCCAGGGCTCGATCACCGAATTGCAATAGCCGAAGAAGGTGCGGTGCGATTCCGGCATCAGGGCGTTGGAGCCCAGGCTTTCGGGAATCAGCATCTGCTTGACCAGCGGCGCCGGGCGCCCCGCCCGGCACATGACCTCGAAGACATTGTCGAGAGCCGCCGAATCCGAGCCGCCGGGCTGGACGATGGGCTTGACGTCGTCCATGGCCTGGCCGAACACCTCGTGCTCCATGCGCGGCTCGTGGGCCTTCATCCAGTTGATATTGCCGGTCAGGGTGTTGATCTCGCCGTTATGGGCGAGCATGCGGAAGGGCTGGGCCAGACGCCAGGTGGGGAAGGTGTTGGTGGAATAGCGCTGGTGATAGATGGCGAAGCGCGACACGAAGCGCTCGTCCAGCAGATCGGGATAGAAGCTGGTCAGCTGCTCGGCCAGGAACATGCCCTTGTAGATCACCGAGCGGCAGGACAGCGAGCAGATGTAGAAATCGGTGACGTGCTCGGCCAGCACCCGCTTCTCGATGCGGCGGCGGATGACGAACAGGTCGGCCTCGAACTGCTCCTCGGCCTTGCCCGGGGTGTTGGCGACCATGATCTGCTCGATCTCGGGCCGGGTGGCGTTGGCCTTCTCACCGATGATGGAGACGTCCACCGGCACCTGGCGCCAGCCATAGATGGAATAGCCGGAATTGAGGATCTCGGTCTCGACGATACAGCGGCAGGTCTCCTGGGCACCCAGGTCGGTCTTGGGCAGAAAGACCATGCCCACCGCCAGTTGGCCGGGCACCGGCTCGTGACCGGAATGGCGGATGTGATCCTTGAAGAAGTCCTGGGGGATTTCCACGTGGATGCCGGCGCCGTCACCGGTCTTGCCGTCGGCATCGACGGCGCCGCGATGGAACAGCACCTTCAGGGCCTCGATGCCCGCCACCACCACGTCGCGCCGCGCCTTGCCGTCCAGCGCCGCCACCATGCCGACGCCACAGGCGTCATGGGGACGGGTGTCGATGCCGGCTTCCTCCAGCTTGGCGGCGTTTTCCAGATACTCGGCAACGAATTGCTCGCCGTTGTTCCGGACCATGGTGCTCTCCTTTGACTTTCCAACCCCGTCACCCCCGGACTTGATCCGAGGGCCCGTGGATGCCCGCGGGCATGACGAACAAAAACGATCGGCTATTCCGCCGCGCGGGCGACCTTTGACGACACGTAGCGGTGAATGGCGGCGGCCGCATCGCGCCCATCCTTGATGGCCCAGACCACCAGGGACGCGCCGCGGACGATGTCGCCGGCGGCGAAGACGCCATCCAGGCTGGTCATCAGCGACGAAT
>JACQAD010000322.1 GCA_016195125.1 Magnetospirillum sp. | reverse complement strand
GGCGGGATCGCCCTCGAACAGGATCACCAGGGCTTGGCGGTTCTTGAAACTGGCCCAGGTGCCCCGGTCGGACAGGGCATAGGCGCCCATGCCGGCGGCGGTGTTGAGCGTCGGCCCCATGCCGGACCCCAGCTCGTTGTACCAGCCGCCGCTGGCGCGGACATCGATTCCCGCCGCCTTCCACAGGCGCAATTCGCTGCGGTTGGTGCCGGAATCGTCGCCGCGCGAGGCGAAGGGCGCCTTGGCGGCGGCGATGCGCCGGAAGGCTTCGGCGGTGCCGGGAGCACCCTTGATACCGGCCGGATCGTTCCTTGCCCCGACCACCACGAAGTCGTTGTACATGACGTCGCGGCGGTCGATGCCGAAGCCCTCGGCCACGAATTTGTCCTCACCCGCCCGGTCATGGACCAGCAAGGCGTCGGCATCGCCGTGCTCGCCCAGCTTCAACGCCTGGCCGGTGCCCACCGCCACCACCCGGACAGCGATGCCGCTGTCTTGCTTGAACAGGGGGAGCAGATGGGCGAACAGCCCCGATTGCTCGGTCGACGTCGTCGATGCCAGGGTGATGAAGCGCTCCTGCGCTCCCACCGGCCCCGCCAGCAGCACCAGCAGCGCCAGGGTGCACAATACAAGCCGTCTCGTTACCATGTGGTTCCTCCTCAGCAGACCAGTTCGCCCGCCAGGAAGGCGCGGGCTTGGGGACTGGCCGGATTCTTGAAAAACGTCGCCGCCGGCGCCGCCTCCACCAGGCGGCCCCGCGACAGGAACAGCACCTCGTCGGCCAGCCGCCGGGCCTGACCCAGATCGTGGGTGGTCATGACGATCTTGGTGCCGGCCCGGTGAAAATCGTGAATGGCCATCTCCACCGCCAGGGTGGCCGCCGGGTCCAGCGAGGCGGTTGGTTCGTCCAGGAACAGGATCTCGGGGGCCGCGACCCAGGCCCGCGCCAGGGCCAGACGCTGCTGCTCGCCGCCCGACAGCACCCGGGCCGGGCGCTTGGCCAGGGAAGCGAGGCCGAAGCGCTCCAGGGCCTCCAGGGCCAACGCCCCCCGGCGCTTCCACGGCACCCCCGCCAGGGCCAGGACATAGGTGACATTGGCCAGGGCCGAGCGCCGCAACAGCACCGGACGCTGGAACACCATGGCCTGACGCCGCAGGACCGCCTCGGCCGGCAACGCCCCGCCGCCGCCCCAGCGAAGGCTGCCGGTACTGGGGGGCAACAGACCGTGGCACAGACGCAGCAGCAGACTCTTGCCGGCGCCGTTGGGCCCCAGCACCACCGTCCGGCTTCCCGCCTCCAGGCGAAGATGAATCTCCTCCAGCAGGGTCCGTCCTTCCACGGCATAGCTGATGCCGTGCAGATCCAGGGGCAGGATGGTCTCCGGCATCAGGTTCATCCCATCCTCCGCCTGGCCCATTGCCCGATCAGGAACACCGCCGCGTTGACCATCGTCACCAGGGCGATAAGGATCAGCCCCAGGCCCAAGGCCAGGGGCAGGTCACCCTTGCTGGTCTCGAGCGCGATGGTGGTGGTCATGGTCCGCGTCACCCCCCTGATATTGCCGCCGACGATCATCACCGCTCCCACCTCGGCGGCGGCGCGGCCGAATCCGGCCAGGATGGCGGTCAGCAGGGAAAAGCGTCCGTCCCACAGCAAGGTGGCCACCCGCCCCAGGCGGCTTACGCCCAGCGAGCGCAATTGTTCGCCGTATTCTTCCCACAGATCGGCCACTACCTGCCGCGACAGGGCGGCAACGATGGGCAGGACCAGCAATGTCTGGGCGATGACCATGGCCGTCGGCGTGAACAGCAGCCCGGCCTCGCCCAAGGGACCGGCCCGCGACAGCAGCAGATAGAGAGCCAGCCCCACCACCACCGGCGGCAGGCCCATGAAGGCATTGAGCAGAACCACCAGGGCATCGCGGCCGGGAAAGCCGGCCAGCGCCAGGAGCGCGCCCAGGGGCAGGCCGATCAGCGCGGCCAGCAGCACCGCGCTGCCCGAGACCAGCACGGACAGGCGCACCACCGCCATCATCTGCGGATCGAAGGTCGCGACAAGTTGGCCGGCCACGGAAAGAGCCTGGGAGAGTTCGGACATTGGACGCCTTTTCTTTCCGCCATTGTGCATTTTTTCCGAATGGCTGTTAAGAAACGAATACCCCTGAAAAGAACGCAGGTACTGGCCCAAAGCGCCAAGCTTGCAATCGGACGGCGTTTACCGCTAAGTCACGCCCCATCGAGATCTGTATGCTGGACCCGCCATGAACAGCCCATGCCCCAAAGTCGGTATCGTCAGCCTGGGCTGCGCCAAGGCGCTGGTGGATTCCGAGCGCATCCTGACCAGGCTCAGGGCCGAGGGCTACGACATCTCGGGCAGCTATGACGGCGCCGATGTGGTCATCGTCAATACCTGCGGCTTTCTCGATTCCGCCCGCGCCGAATCGCTGGAGGCCATCGGCGAGGCCCTGGCGGAAAACGGCAAGGTCATCGTCACCGGCTGCATGGGCGGCGACGAGAAGGCCATCCGCGCCATCCACCCCTCAGTGCTGTCGGTCACCGGGCCGCACCAGTATCAGGCAGTGGTCGAGGCCGTGCATCAGGTGCTGCCGCCCCTGCACGATCCCAAAATGTCGCTGGTGCCCCCGGAAGGGCTGCACCTGACGCCCCATCATTACGCCTATCTGAAGATTTCCGAGGGCTGCAACAATTCCTGCTCGTTCTGCATCATCCCCGATCTGCGCGGCCCCCTGGCCAGCCGCCCCATCGAGGACGTGCTGGGCGAGGCCGAGCGTCTGGCCGAGGCCGGAGTGCGGGAATTGCTGGTCATCTCCCAGGATACCAGCGCCTACGGCCTTGACCTGCGCCATGCCGAGGGCACCTGGAAGGGCCGCAAGGTCCGTACCCATCTCACCGATCTGGCCTCGGCGCTGGGTGATCTGGGCATCTGGGTGCGGCTGCACTACGTCTACCCCTATCCCCATGTGGACGAGGTCATTCCGCTGATGGCCGAGGGCAAGATCCTGCCCTATCTGGATATCCCCTTCCAGCACGCCAGCCCCAATGTCCTGAAGGCCATGCGCCGCCCCGCCAATCAGGAGAAGGTGCTGGGCCGCATCCAATCCTGGCGCGACGCCTGCCCTGATCTGACGCTGCGCTCGACCTTCATCGTCGGCTTCCCCGGCGAGACCGAGGATGATTTCGAGGCCCTGCTGGAATGGCTGGACCAAGCCCAGCTGGATCGGGTCGGCTGCTTCAAGTACGAGGACGTCAAGGGCGCCCCCTCCAATGCCTTCGCCGATCAGGTCGATGCCGACGTCAAGGAGGAGCGGCACCAGCGCTTCATGGAAGCCGCCCGTCAGATCGCCGATGCCAAGGGGGCGTTGAAGGAAGGTACCCGCGTCGAAGTCATCATCGACGAGGTCGATGAGGAGGGCGCCATCGGCCGCTCCAAGGCCGACAGCCCCGAGGTGGACGGCGCCGTCTTCATGAACGGCGAGACCGATCTGGAGCCCGGCGATCTGGTCATCGTCGAGGTCGAAGCCGCCGAGGATTACGATCTGTGGGGCGACGTGGTCGAGCGTCTGGAGCCGCCACGGCCCCGTCGGTAATCCCCCATGACGCAATCAGGTTCCGAAGCGGCTCTACTCGTGCGATAACATAGGCGCCCCTATTCAGGAACCGCTCGCTTTATGTCCGCCGCGCCCCCTTCGTTCGCCACCTCGGCCCGCGCCCTGGCATTCCTCGATTCCGATGGGATGCTGGCCGCCGTCAGCGACGGATTGGCCATGGCCTTGGGGTCGGGCCTGGGCGGGCTGATGGGAAGCCGCCCCGATTGGGTCGATGGCGCCGATAGCGTCCATACCCCCCTGCCCGGCGGACAGAGTCTGGTTGAGTTGGCCCCCGAGGCCGAAGCCCGGCTGAAGGACAGCCTGCGCGCCAATCTGGAAATGCGGGCCATCATCGAGAACACCTTCGAGTTCATCGGCCTGCTGTCGCCCGACGGCAAACTTCTCGATGCCAACCGTACCGCCATGTCCTTCATCGGCTATACCGATGTGCGCCCTTTCGTGGGAACCCATTTCGCCGATACGCCGTGGTGGGAACACTCGCCGGCCGAGCGGACTTTGTTGCTCGACGCCATCGCTCGTGCCGCCCAGGGCGAATTCGTGCGCTTCGAAACCACCCATGTGGATGCCGAGGGCGGCATCGCCTACGTGGATTTCTCGCTGAAGCCGGTGACCGACCCCGAGGGCCGCATCATCTATCTGGTGCCCGAGGGCCGCGACATCACCCAGCGCAAGCGGGCCGAGGCCGCCCTGCTGTCGGCCAAACTGGAGGCCGAGGCCGCCAACCGCGCCAAGTCCAATTTCCTGGCCACGGTCAGCCATGAATTGCGCACGCCGCTGAACGCCGTCATCGGCTTTTCCGAAGCCATCCTGTCCGGGGCGGTCGGTACCGCCGATATCAAGCGCTGCCTGGATTATCTCAGCCTGATCCATGCCGCCGGCCAGCATCTGCGGTCGGTGATCGAAGATATCCTCGACGTGTCGCGGATCGAGCTGGGCCGGGTCGAATTGGAGATGGAGGAGGTGGACCCGGTCGGGCTGATCGAGTCCGTCACCCGCCTGCTCGGCCACAAGGCGGACAGTGCAGGCATCACACTTCGCATCGAGACTCCCGTCGAATTGCCCCACCTGCATGTGGATGCCCGGCGATTGCGCCAGATCATCCTCAACCTCCTGGGCAATGCCATCAAATTCACCCCGGAAAACGGCCAGGTGACCGTGCGGGCCCGGCAGATCGAGCAAGGAATCGAGATCTCCGTCGCCGATACCGGCATCGGCATCGCCGCCGAGCATCAGGCCAAGGTCTGGCAACCCTTCTATCAGGCCGACGATTCCCTGTCCCGGCGCCATCAGGGGTCGGGGCTGGGGCTGTCCATCGTCAAGCATTTCGTCGAAGCCCATGGCGGTACCATCGGCCTGGAAAGCGCTCCGGGCCGGGGCACCACCATTACCGTCATTCTGCCGCCCTCCCGCGTCGCCGGATGAATCCTCCCGCGGTTCAGACGCCGCCGGTCATGGTGGCGGTATTCAATCAGAAGGGGGGAGTGGCCAAGACCACCACCGCCTGCAACCTCGCCGTCTGCCTGCGGGCCTTCGGCTACAAGGTGCTGCTGGTGGATCTGGATACCCAAGGCAACGCCACCGCCAGCTTCGGCATCACTCCCCTGCCCGCCATCGGTGCCTTCGAGGTCATCGTCGGCCGTGCCGGCATCGGCCAGGCCATGTTGGCGACCGAATACGAGGGCGTATGGCTGCTGCCCGCCACCATGAGCCTGCGCGACAACGACCAGATGCTCGTCCATGCGGGCAAGAGGCGGGGCCTGCTGGAGGCCCGGCTGGCCGAGACCGGCGTCCATATCGTGGTGGTGGACTGCCCCCCGGCCCTGGCCGCCGCCACCGCCACCGCCCTGGCCTCGGCCTCGGCGGTGCTGATGCCGGTGCGCCCCGACCCTTACGCCCATGAGGGGCTGGTCAACACCTGGTACGAGATCAAGCGCATCCGCGAGGTCGTCAACGTCCAACTGGGCGTCGCCGGCATCCTGCTGACCATGACCGCGTCCGAGCCCACCGGTGACGACGTCGCCAAGGTCATCCGCGCCGAGTTCGGGGAACAGGTCTACGGTATCGAGATTTCCACCGATCCCATGGTGGCGCAGGCGGCGCAACTGGCCCTGCCGGTGGCGGTGCTCGATCCCGATGGACTGGCCGGGCGCGGCTATGTGGACGCCACCCTGGAGGTGCTGCGCCGCCTGGGCCGCCAGAACCGTCCCGGCACCGCCCTGCCCGAACCCCTGGGCCTCGACGACGCCCTCAATCGCCTGCGGGAATGGCGCTCCACCACCCATGCCGCCCTGCTGCGCCGCCCCGAAGGCAATAGCGGCTGGGCCGCCGCCAAGGCCGCGGAAGACGATGACGAAGAGGAGGATTTCGTGGCGCCGCGCGGCAACGCGCCGGAAGCGGCGCGCCTGCGCCTGCTGCCCTGGCTGGCCGCCGCCTTCGCCGCCGGCATGGCCTTCGACGCCCTGATCCGCCATTGGTGGGGGTAGAACGCACCCGGCCCCTGAGAAACGCCATCAGACCGGCATGTACATCCAGCGGCCGAAGACGTAGCCCAAACAGGCGCCCAGGGCGATCAGCATGACCGCCACGCCGATCTTCCAGCGCAGATCACCCATCTCGGGCAGGTCATCCACCTCTTCGGTCAATTCGTCGTCCCAGTTGCGGCCGGGGACCGGGCCGGCCTCCATGGGCGGCGATTCGCGCACCGGCGGCAGGGCGTCGGGATCGTCGGTGTCGGGCCGGGGTTCGCGCCAACGGTGCAGCAATTCCTCGGCCCGCGCCTCGGCCCCCTCGGGAACGGCCACGCCCAGCATGCGGCTCTCGACGGTTTCGGCCAATTTCAGATAGGCCACCGCCGCCGGACTTTCGGGATCGAGAATCACCAGCGGCAGATCGCGGGCGGCGGCTTCGACCACCTTGAGGTCGCGGGGAACCTGCACCGGCAGCACCCTGGCGCCGAACGAGGCCGAAACCGCCTCGATGATGCGGTTCATGACGTCGCTGCCCTCGGTCATGGTGAACAGGATGCCCATGGTGTCGAGATCGCGGTTGAAGTGATTGCGCACCCGCTGGATGTTCCACCAGGCCTTGTGCAATCCATCCAGGGCCAGGGGTGCCGGCACTACCGGCAGGATGATGACGTCGGCGGCGACACAGGCGTTGACCGACAGGATCCCGAAGGCGGGCGGGCAATCCACCACCACCACGTCGACCTCGGCGGGGGTGCT
>JACQAD010000321.1 GCA_016195125.1 Magnetospirillum sp. | reverse complement strand
CTCGCGCCGCGCCGCCTCGTGGGGAGACAGGGGCGCCGACAGCACGACCGCCGAGGGCCGGACCCGCGCCGATGGCGCCAGCCGGGCGATGGCGTCGAAATCGGTGCCCAGTCCGGCGCCGGTCTGGATGGGCTTCCAGTAATCGGCCTGCCAATGCTGAGCCAGCCAGGCGGAGACCAGGGTCTTGCCCACATCCGTATCGGTGCCGGTGACGAAGACGCCCCTCATGGTCCGTCCTTGCGGTAATCCAGTGTCAGAATATCCCAGGTGATGGCGCAGGGCGACCCCAGGCCGGCCATGATGCGCCGCAGACGCCCCGGCGGCAACGGTCTGTGGCCGGGCTTGGGGGTGGCGGCGCCCAAGGCGGACAGGGAGTTGAGGAAGGCTCTGGCATCGGCATAATCCAGGGTGAAGGCGGAGGTATCCACGCGGGAGCCGGGTAGCATGGCGGCCAGGGCGGCGGCGTCGGGGTAGGCGGGAATCCCCGATTCCTCTCCGGCATTCCGGTGGGCCTGGCGCCATTGGCCGAAGGTCTCGCTGCCCAAGGTGGCGATCAGCATTCGCCCGCCGGGCGCCATCAGGTCCGTCAACCGTTGGAGGGTCGCGGGCAGGTCGGCGAACCATTGCGCCGCCAGGGAGGAGATGACGAGGTCGAACCCGCTCTCGGCCAGGGCCGGGGCCTCGGCATCCATTACCGCGAAGCCCAGGCGGGGATCGGCGAGAGAGGCCGAGGCGGTGGCGATCATGGCCGGGCTGAGATCGGTGGCCAGCAGGCTTGCATCCTCGGGCAGGATGGCCAGGAGGCGACGGCTCAGCAGGCCGGTGCCGCAGCCTAATTCCAGAACCCGCCGGACGGGGACCGGCATGCCCAGCCGCATGATCAGGGAATCGGCCACCCGCCTCTGCGCCTCGGCGGCGCTTTCGTAGGAAGTGGCGGCGGCGGAGAAGGCGGCGGCGATGGTTCCCTTGCGGGTGGTCATGCCAGCCTCGCGGCGAACAGGCGGAGCTGCGCGGCCACCCAATCGGGATGGGACAGCGGCAGCAGATGTCCGCCGCCCTCGGCCAGGATCAAGTGCTCCGGTGGGAAGCAGGCCATGCTCATGGCCGGCGGCACGATGGAATCGCTGGCGCCGGCCAGGGCCTGCAGCGGGCAGGGCAGCATCTTCATGGTGGTGCGCTCGTCGCACGATTCCAGCCAGGACAAGGCGGCTTTCAGGGGCTCGGGCCGGATGGCGCTGGTGTCGGGCGTGTCGACGCCGCAGCGGGTGAGAAAATCGGCGGTGACCTGGGCGGGGGCTTCGTCGAAACGGGCCAGCATGCGCTCGATCAGGCGCGGCGGAACGCCATCGACGAATTGGGGCGAGCGGCTGAAGCGGGTAAAGCCGTTGACCGCCAATATTCCGGCCCAGGGCCGTGGGATATGGGCCAGAGCCCAGGCCAGTCCCATGGAATGGGCCAGGATCAGCGGCCGTGAAACCTTGGGCAGGCGGGGCTCGCCGTAAAAGCCCATATCCACGCTTTCAGCGCCGAAATCGGGCAGGCGCTCCAGCACGCCCTGCCAGAAACCGGCATGGAAGCCCCAGCCATGGACGGCCAGTACCGTGGGGCTCACGTCCGGCTCTCCCGGCAATCCAGGATCGCGGCGATCAGGCGGTCTATATCGGCGTCTGAGTGAACCGACGACAAGGCGAAGCGGATGCGGCTGGTGCCGGGCGGCACCGTCGGCGGGCGGATGGCGATACCGAGAATGCCGCGATCTTCCAAGGCCTTGGCCATGGTCAGGGTGCGGTGCTCGTCGCCCAGAATCACCGGTACGATCTGGCTGGCCGAGGCGCCGGTATCCAGCCCGGCGGCCTGCAGGGCATTGCGCAGTTTGCGGGCCATCATCTGGAGCCTGGTCCGCTCGGCCTCCATGCGCGGCACCAGATCGAGAGCGGCGTCAATGGCGCCCAGTACCGCGGGCGGAACGGCGGTGGCGTAGATCAGGCCCGAGGCGCGGTTGACCAGATACTGACGCAGCTTGGCGGAACAGGCCACATAGGCGCCGAAGCTGCCCATGGCCTTGGAGAAGGTGCCCATGGCCAGGTCGGCGCCATGGCCGGGCGACAGGCCGAAGCCCTGGGCGCCGAGAACGCCGGTGGCATGGGCCTCGTCCACATAGAGGAAGGCATCCCAGCGCTTGGCCAGATCAGCCAGGGCGGCCATGTCGGTGGCGTCGCCATCCATGGAGAAGACCGTCTCGGTGACGATGAAGCGCGGCCCCGGCCTGTCGGCGTGAGCCTTCAGCAGGTCTTCCAGGTGCCCGAGATCGTCGTGGCGGTAGCGGATGCGCCTGGCCCCGGCCAGTTCCAGTCCGGCATGCATGCTGGCATGAATCAGCTTGTCGGCGAAGACCACCGGCTCGGCATCCCATAACGTCTTGTCGAGCAAAGCGGGCAGGACCGAGGCGTTGCACTGCCAGCCGCTGGCCAGGACCAGGGCGGCTTCGGTCTGCTTGGCCCGGGCGATCTTGGCCTCCAGGGCCTCGATGGCGGAGAGATGGCCGGTGACCAGCCGCGAAGCTCCCGATCCGGCGCCGTATTCGCTGACCCAACGCCGGGCCCGCTCGACCACTTCGGGGTGACGTGACAGGCCGAGATAGTCGTTGGAGGAGAAATTGATCAGCTCGCGGCCGCCGACCCGCACCCGTCCCGCCGGCATGGGGTCCACCGGGCGTAGGAAGCGCTGGCGCCCGGCCTGATCCAGGCCGGCCAGGAAGCGTCCGATGCTGTCATCCAGGCCTTTCATGGTCGGCCTTAGATAGAGGGTTTTGACTAGCGCCTCAATTTGTATTTCGGTTCCCTTGCGCCGATAATGCGGCCGTTCAGAGCCGAGGAGATGCCCCATGTCCGATCATAAGGTGTGCATTGTCCAGTTTCCGCAAACCCGCGTGGCGGTGCTGGAGCATCGCGGCGCCCCCGCCCTGATCGGCCGGAGCGTCGGTCGCTTCATCGCCTGGCGCAAGCAGGCTCATCTGCCGCCCAGGACCAACGCCACCTTCAATATTCTCCACGACGATCCGGCCATCACGGCGCCGGAGGCGTTTCGCCTGGATCTCTGCGTCGCCACCGAGGGCGAGATCGCCCCCAACCAAGACGGCATCCATGCCAAGATCATCCCCGCCGGACGCTGCGCCTTGCTGCGATCCGCGGGCTCCGATGATCGGCTGGAAGAGGCCCTGACTTATCTGTACCGGACTTGGCTGCCGGCCAGCGGCGAGGAATTGCGCGACTTTCCGCCGGTGGTTCAGCGCTATCCCGAAATGCCCGAGAGCGAGGCGGTGCTCGATATCTACATGCCCCTCGAGTGAGCGGGGTTTTGCTCTTGTTGCAAAGGATGCCTGGGGGGGACTACATTGCGGCCCCCGCGAGGTATCAATGAAGGATGGCTTCCGTGACGGTACAGGCAGCAGCGAAAATGGCGGCGAGCGACGATGGTCTTCGGCATGACTGGAGCGTGGAAGAGGTCGAGGCGCTGTACGCGCTTCCCTTCAATGACCTGATGTTCCAGGCTCAGACTGTCCATCGCGCCAATTTCGACGCCAACCGCATCCAGGTGTCGCGGCTGATCTCCATCAAGACCGGCTCGTGCCCCGAGGATTGCTCCTACTGCCCGCAGAGCGCCCATTACGCCACCGGCCTGGAAAAGGAAAAGCTGATGGCGGTGGAGGAGGTGGTCGCCGCCGCCGCCCAGGCCAAGGAAGAAGGTGCGTCGCGCTTTTGCATGGGGGCCGCCTGGCGCGGACCCAAGGGCGACGATTTCGAGGTTGCCGTGGCCATGATCGAGGGGGTCAAGGCCCTGGGCATGCAGACCTGCGCCACCTTCGGCCTGTTGGACAAGTGGCAGGCCCAGCGCCTCAAGGAGGCCGGCCTCGATTATTACAACCACAACATCGACACCAGCCCGGAGCATTACTCCGAGGTCATCACCACCCGCACCTTCCAGGATCGCCTGGATACCCTGGACGTGGTGCGCGATGCCGGCCTGCATGTGTGTTCGGGCGGCATCATCGGCCTGGGCGAGGGCCGCACCGACCGCGCCCGCATGATCCAGACCCTGGCCAACATGCCCAAGCATCCCGACAGCGTGCCGATCAATCTGCTGATTCCCATCGCCGGAACCCCCCTGGCCGACGCCGCCAAGCCGGATTCCTTCGATTTTATCCGCACCATCGCGGCGGCGCGCATCACCATGCCGAAATCCTTTGTTCGCCTGTCGGCGGGGCGCGAGGGCATGAGCGAGGAGATGCAGTCCCTCTGCTTCCTGGCCGGGGCCAATTCGGTGTTCTGCGGCCAGAAATTGCTGACCGCCAAGAATGCCGCTCCGGGCCAGGACAAGAGTCTGTTCGGACGGCTCGGCCTGACCCCCATGTAGGGGAACCCTTGGAAATCCGTCTTTCCATCGCCATCTGAGTGATTCGAAATTGGCGCTGGAGGGGCGAGATGACCGAGGGGAGTGCTTTGGCTGCCGGCCGTGGCGAGATGGACGGCGAACACCGGGTGCAGATGAGCCTGATCTTTGCCCTGGAACAGGCCCTGGAGTCTGGTCTGGGGAAGGACGGGGTCAAGGATCTGGTCACTCAGCTGATCGCCTTCACCAACGTCCATTTCATGTCCGAGCAATTGCTCATGCGCTTTGCCGCCTATCCCGATATCGGGATGCATGAAGCCGAGCACGACGGCCTCATGGACCAGCTGCGCCGGATCGAGTCCAGCTTCGTGCTGGGCGATTCCCGCATGATGATCTCGGAATCACAGGTGTTGCGGCATCTGCTGGTCGAGCATATCCGCACCCACGACCTGTTCTTTTCCCAATATCTGTCCGACAGCGCGGCCTGAGCGCCGGGGCTCAGATGGGGGTGTTGCTGTCACCCGCCAGCAGGTTCTGGCACACCTGACGGAAGGTGAAGGGCTTGCCCAGGGCGGTTCTCTGAAAGACCCAGACCACGTCGAAGCGGTTGTCGGGCCAGGCGGTGGGCAGGCCGGTGCTGCTTCCCATCAACGGCGTGGCGATGGCCAGGATGCTTTCGTGCTGCCATGCCACCAGAACATGGCCGGACAGGCCGGCAAGGGTGGCGGCCAGTTGCGCCTCCTCCCCCTTGGCGAAGCTCAGATTGACCTCCAGGCCAAGCTTATCGGCCAGGGGAGTGATGGTTTGCAGCGGCCGCTTGCTGTGGCTGCCGTCGCCATTGGGGAGCTTCTCGGGATCGGAAGCGTAAAGGGCGGCAGGAACCGGCAGCACGGTTTCGGCCAGCGGCAGCCTGGCATCGAAGAGACTGGCCAGGGCGCCGGCGCGCTGCCAGCCGGTCACGATCAGGGAATCCTTGTCGTCATTGCCCTTGGGAGTCACGCCCTGGTGATCGCCGTAGGGCTTTTCCGCATGGCGGATGATCATGATGGTGGTTGACATCGGAAATTGCCCCTTGCCACTGTTTTACTCCGAATAGGACACATGGTCGGCCTATTCCGGTCACAGGGCAAGGGGCTATTCGCGTCCTATGCCTTGGGGCGCTTGTCGATGACCCGGCGGGCCTTGCCCATGGAGCGCTCGATGGAATTGGGCGCCAGCACGTTCACCTTGGTGCTGATGCCGATATAGGACTTGATGTGGTGCTGAAGATCCTTGGAGGCGGCCTCCAGGGCGGCATCGTCATAAGGCTGGTCGGCGCGGACCTCCACATTGACCGCCACCGAATCCAGATGGCCGTCGCGGGTGACTTCCAGCTGGTAATGGGGGGCCAGGCGGTAATCCTTGAGGATCAGTTCCTCGACCTGGGTGGGGAAGACGTTGACTCCCCTGATGATCAGCATGTCGTCGGAGCGTCCGGTGATCTTGCCCATGCGCCGCATGGACCGGGCCGTGCCCGGCAGCAGCTGGGTCAGGTCGCGGGTACGGTAGCGGATGATGGGCAGGGCCTCCTTGGTCAGGCTGGTGAACACCAGTTCGCCCATGGAGCCGTCGGGCAGAACCTCGCCCGTATGGGGATCGATGATCTCGGGATAGAAATGGTCTTCCCACAGATGCAGCCCGTCCTTGGTCTCGACGCATTCGCAGGCGACGCCGGGGCCGATGACTTCCGACAGGCCGTAGATGTCCACCGCCTCGATGCCCATGCGGAGTTCGATTTCCTCCCGCATGGCGCCGGTCCAGGGCTCGGCGCCGAAGATGCCGATTTTCAGCGGGCAGGTCTTGGTGTCGATGCCCTGGCGATCCATCTCGTCGGCGATGGCCAGCATGTAGCTGGGCGTCACCATGATGATCTCGGGCTTGAAATCCAGGATCAGCTGGATTTGCTTCTCGGTCTGGCCGCCCGACATGGGAATGACGGTGCAGCCCAGGCGTTCGGCCCCGTAATGGGCGCCCAGGCCGCCGGTGAACAGGCCATAGCCGTAGGAGATGTGGCACTTGTCGCTGCGGCGTCCGCCGGCGGCGCGGATGGAGCGCGCCATCACGTCCGACCACATGGCGATGTCGTTCTTGGTATAGCCGACCACGGTGGGCTTGCCGGTGGTGCCCGAACTGGCATGGACGCGGACCACGTCGTCCATGGGCACGGCGAACATGCCGAAGGGGTAGGTGTCGCGCAGATCCGATTTGGTGGTGAAGGGGAACTTGGCCAGATCCTTCAATTCCTTGAAATCGTCGGGATGCACGCCCTTGTCCTGGCACTTTTTGCGGTAGTGCTCGACATTGTTATAGGCATGGGTCAGCGACCATTTCATGCGCTCGGTCTGGAGCGCGGAGATCTGGTCGCGGCTGGCGATCTCGATGGGGTCGAGCAATTCCTTGGCCGGTGGAATCCGGCGGTCGTTGGTGTTGGACATTGGTACCTCCCGGTTTGGCGAGGCCCTCTGACGGGGCCTTCGCCAGCGATAAAAGACTAGACTCTCTCGATGACCATGGCGATGCCCTGGCCCACTCCGATGCACATGGTGGCCAAGGCGCGCCGGCCGCCGGTCTGGCTCAACTGCAGGGCGGCGCTGCCCACCAGCCGCGCCCCCGACATGCCCAAGGGATGGCCGAGGGCGATGGCGCCGCCATTGGGATTGATCCTCTGATCGTCGTCGGCGAGGCCCAATTGGCGGGTGCAGGCCAGGGCCTGGGCGGCGAAGGCCTCGTTGAACTCCATGACATCCATGTCGGCCAGGGTAAGGCCGAGGCGGGCCAGCAGCTTTTGGCTGGCCGGCACCGGGCCGATGCCCATGATGCGCGGCTCGACCCCGGCGGTGGCCATGCCGAGGATGCGGGCGATGGGATTGAGGCCATGGGCCTTGGCGGCTTCCGGCGAGGCCAGCAGCAGGGCCGCGGCGCCGTCATTGACGCCGCTGGCATTGCCGGCGGTGATGGAGCCACCGGCGCGGAAGGGGGCCTTCAGTTTGGCCAGGGCCTCCGCGCTGGTCTCGCGCGGGTGCTCGTCCTTATCCACCACCACCGGGTCGCCCTTGCGGGCGGGCAGGGTGACGGGAGCGATCTCGAGGGCGAGGCGGCCGTTCTTCTGGGATGCCGAGGCCTTGGCCTGGCTGCGCGCCGCGAAGATGTCCTGATCCTGGCGCGAGATGTTGAACTGCTCGGCGACGTTCTCGGCGGTCTCGGGCATGGAATCGGTGCCGTAGAGCTTTTCCATCACGGTATTGACGAAGCGCCAGCCGATGGTGGTGTCGTAGAGACGGGCATCGCGGGAAAACGCCGAATCGGCCTTGTTCATGACGAAGGGGGCGCGGCTCATGCTTTCGACGCCGCCGGCGATCATCAGCCGGGCCTCGCCCGCCTTGATGGCGCGGGCGGCGTAGCCCAGGGCGTCCATGCCCGAGCCGCACAGGCGGTTGATGGTGGTGCCGCCGACGCTGATGGGGAGCCCGGCCAGCAATGCCGCCATGCGCGCCACGTTGCGATTGTCCTCGCCCGCCTGATTGGCGCAGCCCAGAACCACCTCGTCCAGGTGCGACCAGTCCAGGTCGGGATGGCGGGCCATCAGCGCCTTGACCGGATGAGCGGCCAGATCGTCGGTGCGAACCCCGGACAGGACACCGCCGTAGCGGCCGATGGGCGTACGGACGACTTCGCAGATCAGCGCTTCGGTCATGGAGAGAGTCCTTCGGTAATGTGGCCTTCGAGAAAACGGCATTGGCCGCGGAACAGGGCTACGACCTCGCCGTTCTGGGTGGTCACGGTGCAGTCATAGGTGCCGTTGCGGCCCTTGCGGAGAATTTCGTGGCACTGGGCGGTGAGGCGGTCGCCCAGGCGGGCGGCGGCGGGATAGGTAATGGTGCAGCTGAGCGCCACCGCCACCCGGTCATGGGAATTGCAGGCATAGGCGAAGGCGGTATCGGCCAGGGTATAGCTGAGGCCGCCATGGCAGATGGCGACACCGTTCAGCATATCCCTGGTGACGTTCATGGACATGCGGGCGTAGCCTGGGCGAATCTCATCCAGGACGATTCCGAGAAAGGCGGCGGTGGCGTCACGCTGGGCAAAGGCCGCGCCGACGCGCTCGGCCAGACGCTGGCGCGAATCGTCGTCCTTGGCCTGGTGGCTCATCGTGTTTCACTCCCGTCGGGTCTATTGCCCAATTTGGTATCGTAATACCGAATTAACGGGGGGCGCGTCAATCAGCAGATGAAGCCGGCCGATGAGGGTGGCAGAGAAGGGGGCTCTTCCAAAAGCAGGATGGGGCATACTCTAAGGTGGTAGTTTTCCTTGCAACGATTCCAGTCCCGCAGTACGGTCGCCTACTGATCAAGGGGGCAAAAGGAAGCCGCCACGTGCTTGTTATTAAAGAGTTTATAAAGAAGGTTCTCAGCATCGTCTTCTCGGGTATGACGATGGCCGAGATCTTCGACCTGTTTTTGCCGACGCGCCAATCGGCTTTCGTGCAGCGTCGTCGGTCGTTGCTCATCTTGTCGCGCGTGCGTCTGGTGGCGGCCACCTTCGCGGTGCTGACCCCCTTGTGGATTCCCATTGATCTGATCATTTTCGAGACGACCCTGGCCATGTATCTGGCCGCGTTGCGGGTTATGGCGTCCATCGCCTTCGTGCTTCTGGCCCTGTCCTACCGGGGTTCCGACAGCGTGGCCGTGGCAAGGTGGGGGCTGGTGTGGCTGCTGGTCATTCCCACGGTCTTCTTCCTGATCAGCCACCCGCTGCTGGCCCAATTCGCCATCAACGATCCGGCCCAGCAGGTGATCGCCGCCGGTTACGCCTTCCTGCCCTTCGTCATGGTGGCAGGATTGTCGGTGTTTCCCATTACCGCCCTGGAAGGCGCCCTGTTGGGGCTGCCCCTGGTCGGAGCCTATTTCCTGACCGGTGTTTTGGGCTATCAGCTGCTGCCCTTCGCCTCCCATCTGGGGGCTCAATGGCTGCTGCTGCTGCTGGCCATGGTGGCGACCCTGTCGGGCATGAGCCAGTTGCACTTCATGAGCCAGCTGGTTGACCAATCCTCCCATGACGGCTTGACCCGGGCCTATAACCGCCGGGTGGGCGAGGAGATGCTGGTCCAGCAATTCGTCACCGCCATGCGCTCCAATATTCCGCTGTCCCTGGCCTTCGTCGATCTCGACAACTTCAAGTCCATCAATGACAAGTACGGACATGAGGAGGGCGATACCGCCTTGCGGATCGCCTCGGCTTCGCTGCGCAAGGTTCTGCGCCGGGGTGATATCCTGATCCGCTGGGGTGGTGAGGAATTCATTGCCGTGATGCCCAATACCGATCCCGGCGGCGCGGCCATCGCCATCGCCCGCCTGCGGTCCTCCGGTCTGGGCATGCGGCCCGACGGCCGGCCGCTGACCGCCTCCATCGGCGTTGCCGAGCGCGTTACCGATGGTATCGAGAGCTGGAACGAGCTGGTGGAACGTGCCGATCAGCGCATGTATGCCGCCAAGCAATCGGGCAAGGATCGGGTCATCGGCTGCGGCGATTTGGTTTTGGGCGACACCGTTCCGGCCGCCAGCGTCGGCTAGAGTCTCAGGCCCACCGGCGCAGTGAGCCCCGAACGGAACCCGGCACGGACCGGTTCATCCCAGTTCGAAGATGCCTTCGATCTCTACCGCGGCGTCCAGGGGCAGCGAGGCCACGCCTACGGCGGCGCGGGCATGTCGTCCGGCATCGCCCAACACATCCACCATTAGATCCGAAGCGCCGTTGACCACCTTGGGTTGGTCGATGAATCCGGGCGTGCTGGCCACAAAGGCGGACAGGCGGATCAGGCGTTTCACCCGCTGCAAGTCGCCACCGGCGGCGGCCTGGGCCTGGGCGAGAAGGTTGATGGCGCACAGCCGGGCGGCACGAACCCCATCCTCGATGGCGACGCCGTCGCCCAGCTTGCCGGTGACGACGATCTTGCCGCCTTCCAGCGGTAATTGGCCGGAAACGAAGACCAGATTTCCGCTGACCACGAAGGGGACGTAATTCGCCACGGCGGCCGGCGGAACCGGCAATTCGATGCCCAATTGCTTGAGGCGGGTGGCGATGCTGGTGCTCATTGTCGGCTCCTGTGATGGCTTGGGGGCAGCCTAGCCCCATTCCCTAGCCCTGTCACCGGGGACGCCGCGTTTTTGCGGAGAAGCCATGCAGTGGTGGCGATTGCTGCAATGCAGCATGGCGCTCTATGATTTTTAGAGTGATTCGAAATGTTGTGGAGGGCCGTCATGCCCCTTTCTCCCACCTATGGCTTTGGCACGGTCTCCTTGATGGGGTTGCGAAGCGTCTGGCAGCATCTGTGCGATATCGTGGCCGAAAGGGTCGTCCTGGCCCGTGCCCGCGCTCAGCTGCGGCAGGAACTGGACTCCTTGGATCATCGCGAGCTCAAGGATATCGGGATCACCGATGTTGAGACCTTCATCGCCGGCTGGACGCCAGATCAGCGCTAGCTGTGAAGTCTCAGGAGGTTGCCCATCCGATCCGAACCGAGGAAGCTGAAGTTGCGAGACTTTGGCAATCCGAGGAGAGATCGAATGGGCGTGCACAAGAATGCCCGGCTGACGCCGGTG
>JACQAD010000320.1 GCA_016195125.1 Magnetospirillum sp. | reverse complement strand
TGGCCTATACGGTGCTGGGCGACGCCGTCAACCTGGGCTCGCGCGTGGAAAGCCTGACCAAGCAATACGGCGTCAACATGATGGTCACCGAGTACACGCAGGCGGCGGTTCCGGGGCTGATCAGCCGCGAAATCGATCTGGTGCGGGTCAAGGGCAAGGACACGCCGGTCCGCCTTTACGAGCCTTTGGGATTCGAGGGTGAGGTCGACGCCGAAAGCATCGCCAAGCTGTCCCAGCATCTGGCGGCGCTGACCATGTATCGCGAGCAGAAGTGGGACGCCGCCCGCGTCGCCTTCCAGGAACTGGCGGCTTCCGATCCCGGACGGATCATCTACAAGATCTATCTGGAGCGGATCGCCCATTTCAAGGAAGAATCGCCCGGGCCTGATTGGGACGGCGTCTATACCCATAAGGAAAAGAGCTAGGGATCGCCGGTGGCGTCTTGGGGAAGACACGCCGGTTCGAGGGAGAGCATCCATGAAGGTAACCCGTGCCGCTTTGGTCATGAGCACCGCCCTGATGGCGGCGTGGATGGCCGCCAGCCCGGCTTTGGCGCAGTCGGCCGCCGACCTGATCGTTCAGGCCAGACAGGCCATGCAGGCCGGCAAGGCCGACGAGGTCAAACGTCTGGATGCGGAAATCACCAAACAGCGCTCGGTTTTGCCCGATTGGGTCGCTGAAAAGCAGCAGGCCGCCTCGGCCCTGCCGCAAGCCAAGCAGCGGGCCGCCATGCTGTGGAACCGTGCCCATCAGCAGGCGATTGCCTCGGCCGGCGGCGGTGACCTGCCCAAGGCCATCGACGAGGCCACCCAGGCCTATGGCATCGCCAAGGACAATCTGGGTGAGGCCCATTTGGCCACCATCATCAGCGCCACAGATCTGGCGGCGCTGCAACAGCTGGCCGGGCGGATCGAGGAATCTGAGGCCAATTACCTGTTGGCCATCAAGCTGTCCCAGGCCACCTTGGGGGCGGCCCATCCCGAGACCGTCAAGGTGAGTCAGGCCCTGGCCGGGCTCTATCAGGCCCAGGCCAAATTCGATGCCGCCGCCAAGGTCTACGACGCCGCCGCCAAGGCTTCGGCCACAGGCATGGGGGCGGACCATCCCCAGACCCTGGGGCTGCAATTATCCGCGGCCCGTGCCCTGATGAACGCCTCCCGGCTGAAGGAAGCCGATAGGCTGCTGGAGGCGACCTGCGCCGCCAGCCGCGCGGTCTATGGCGAGGCCCATGGGGAATTGTCGCGCTGTCTGGCCCAACTGGCCGCCTTCAAGCGGCAACAAGGCGATTACAACGCCGCCGCGGCCAGCATGGATCAGGCCCTCGCCATCCAGAAGGTCGCGGTCCCGGCCGCCGATCCCCTCAGCCTGTCCACCCGCATCGAAGCGGGCGGGCTTTATCACCGCCAGGGTAAGCTTGCCGAGGCCCAGGAAATTCTCGAAAGCGCCGTCAAGGACGCCGCCGCCGCCAATGACCAGGGCAACGTGCTCAGCGCCAAGGGCGATCTGGCCGACGTTCTGGACGATCGCGGCGAATACGACGCCGCCGAGAAGATGGCCAAGGAGGTTCTGGAGCAGAATACCGCCGCTCTGGGGGCCGCCCATCCCAATTCAGTAGCCGCCCTGTCGTCCCTGGCCAGCATTTATCGCAAGCAGGGCCGCCTGATGGAGGCCGAGAAGACCTTCACCGAAGCCTGGGAACGCTATCGCAAGGTTCTGGGAAACGACAACCGCTCCACGGTCATCGCCGCCAACAATGTGGGCGAAATCCTGGAAAAGGAAGGTATCTACGAGCGGGCCGAGCCCTTCCTGCGCGCCGCCCTCGATGGCGGCCGCAAGGTCTTCGGCGAAACCCACCCGGCGACGCTGACCACCATGAACAATCTGGCCCTGCTGTATGAAAGCCAGGGCGTCTTCGACAAGGCCGAACCCCTTTACCAAAGCGTCATCACCGTCTTCAGCAAGACCATCGGCCCCCGGCATCCCGACACCATCGCCAGCACCAACAATCTGGCCTATCTCTATATGCTCAAGGGCGAGTACGACCGGGCCGCGGTCATGTTCAAGACCGTGCACGAGGCTTGGGTCAAGGCCTATGGTCCTCGCCACCAGAACACCCTGAAGGCACTGAACAATCTGGGCCGGGCGCTGGCCAAGCAGCCCAACAAGCTGGGTGAGGCCGAGAAGGTGCTGGATCAGGCCCTGGCCGGGCGCCGGGCGGTGCTGGGCGAGAAGCATCTCGATACCCTGCGCTCCATGCACGATCTGGCGGCTCTCTACCGCACCACCAAGCGGCTCAAGGAAGCCGATGCCCTGCTCAGGAAGACCCTGGCCGGCGACGAGGCGGTGCTGGGCGCCACCCATCCCTACACCTTCGAGACCCTGAATACCCTGGCTGCGGTGCAGGAGGACATGGGCGATCTCAAGGCGGCCTACGAGACGCGCCACACCACCTTCAAGCGCCGGACCGAATTCCTCAACCGGGTGCTCTATGTGACCGGCGACAACGCCCGCGAAGGCTATATCCGCCTGCATGGGCCGGAACTGGCCGCCTATGTGGCGCTGTTGGCCAAGATGGACGAGGCCGCCGGCGGCAAGGCGCTGATGGAGGTCAGCCTCAATCGCAAGGGCATGCTACTGAAGGTGGCGTCCGAGATCCAGCAGGTCACGCGGCTGTCCCGCGATCCCGAACTGACCAAGCTGACCGAGGAACTTGCCGAGGTGCGTAAGCGGCTGGCCGCCCTGACCCTGTCCGGCCCTACGGAGGAAACCAAGGACAACCACGTCGAAGTCATCAACGGCCTGGAAGAGCGCATCAACGAACTTCAGGGCGCCCTGGGGCGCTCCAGCGTGCGTTTCCAGCAATCGGTGGCCGCCATCGGTCTGGACGAGTTGGTCAAGGCCCTGCCGGCCGATTCGGTGCTGGTGGATTATTTCATCTACGGCGAGGACGGCCAGCAGAAGCTGGTGGCGGCGGTGATGAAGAAGGAGGGCGATAACGCCATCTATGGGCTGGTCAAATACGACAGCCTGGCCAATATCGACAAGGCCATCGTCAAATACCGCACCGACATCCAGAACGAGGAAATCGAGATGGATGACCTGCTCGACATCGGTCAGCAGGTCTACAAGCTGGTGTGGGCGCCCCTGGACCGTCTGATCGGCACCCGGTCCAAGGTCTATGTCATTCCCGATGGGATGCTGAACATCCTGCCCATCAGCGCCCTGGTGGAGAAGAACAACAAATATCTGATCGAACGCATCGACCTGCATGTGCTGAATTCGTCGCGCGATCTGCTGCCGTCGAGTATTCCGGCGGCCAAGGGCGGCTATCTCATCAATGCCGGCCCCGATTACAACACCGATGAGGTGGCGGGCAAGGCGACCCTGGAGAAGGCGCGCTCGCGCTCGGCCGGCGGCGACGTCCAATCGGCGGTGCGCGGCATGTCGGGCATGCGCGGCCTGAAGTTCGATCCGCTGCCCGGCGCCGAAAAGGAAGGTCAGCTGATCGTCAAGACGGTGGAGGGACAGGGCAAGCCGACATCCATCTACTCCAAGGGCACGGCCCAGGAAAAAGTCCTGCGTGAGATGGAGCAGCCGCCCGAGGTGCTGCACATCGCCACCCACGGCTTCTTCCTCAAGGCCGACGATACCCTGCGTAAGCGTCTGCTCAAACTGCAGCGCTCCAGCGACTTCCAATTCCCGCCGCCCGGTGACAATCCCTTGCTGCGCGCCGGTCTGGCCTTTGCCGGCATCAATTCCAACGCCCAGGTGCTGGGTGATATCGATACCGACAATGATGGCGTTCTGACCGCGCTGGAAGTGCTGGGACTGGATTTGACCGGAACCCGTCTGGCCATTCTGTCCGCCTGCGAGACCGGCCTGGGCGAGATCCATGAAGGCGAGGGTGTTTACGGACTCAGGCGTTCATTCCAGGAGGCCGGAGCCCAATCGGTGGTTTCCTCCCTGTGGGAGGTCAGCGACGCCGGCACCCAGACTTTGATGGCGGCCCTTTACAAACGGCTGCTGGCGGGCAAGACTCCGCACGATGCGCTGCGGGAAGCGCAGTTGGAAATGCTGCGCAACAGCCAGTGGAGCATGCCGTACATCTGGTCGGCGTTCTTCATGGTCGGTGGTTGATGCCGAAATCGGGTCGGCAGAAGCAGCCCAAGGTGCAAGACGGCCCTGTGGGGGGAAGCCGAATGCGTGTGGTGGCGGTATCGTCTGGTATCAGCTGGGTAGAGGTACCCGAGGCTGATCTTCGGGTGTTGTGCGGCTGTCCTGCCGACAGCGTCAAGCACCTGATCAAGCGCGGTCTGATCGTTCCCGCCGAGCGGGGAGGGGTCAGCTTCGAGACCGGTCCCAACGCCATCCTGCTCTCCGACGTCAGCCTGCAAAACGGTGCATTTTGCAATCTGTCGGAATTTCCCATCCTGCAGATGCTGTATCGCCAGGGAATGATCATTCCCGGCCATCCCAATTGCGTCGGCCGCAAACCCCTGATCATGGGCCTTGCCCAGCAGGTCGAGGGCCAACTGGAATACGTCATGCGGGGCAATTACGGCCTGCTCTCGGAAGACGAGATGATGGCTGCCGGCGTGCCCGCCGATATGGCCGCCGAATGGATGCGTATGAAGCTGCGCTTCGCGTTTGGCGCCATCCGTCCGCCCCGCGACCTTCTCGACACCTGCATTATCGGTGACACCCCTGCGATCTTGCAGGGCGGCGTCACCGTGCGCCGGCTGGAGCTCAACGTCTTCGAATTCGCCTATAAGGGTGAAACCGCGGTCGTCGATTTGAATCTGGGGGTTGGCCGGACCTACGAGACTCCCTATCACCTGGGTTACCACAACCT
>JACQAD010000018.1 GCA_016195125.1 Magnetospirillum sp. | reverse complement strand
TGCGACTGCCAGCCCCAGAAGCGGGTGACGGTCTCATCGGTCCAGGTCAGCGGACGGCAGGCGGGCTTTTCCATCTCGAGGCTCCTCGATCCGTCGCTCACGGCTCGGCGGTCAGATAATCGGCACGTCCGGCCACGCCCTCGGCCATCCAGGCGGCGAGGGATCGCAGATCCTCCGCCGATTCGGGCTTCTCGCGCACCAGGGTGTTGGCGCCCAGGGCCGGCAGGCCATAGGTGTCGGCATGAAAATCCAGCACGAACGAGCGGATGGGAACCGGGCGCCGGAAGAAGGTGGCGTGAGCATAGCGCCGGGCCAGACTCACCGTGGACTCATCCAGGCGGGGAATCTCGTGCAGGCGGGCCAGCAGGGCGCGGTATTCCTCGGGATTGGCCGGGTCCATGGTGAAGCCGCGCCCGGCATAACGGCCGGTGCCGGCGGTGACCATGGGCACGCCGATGCAGGGCAGTTCCATGCCCACGGTGCCCCGCACGGTCAGGCCGTAATCCACGGCATGGAACAGCGACCAGGAATTGACGTCGGTATCGGCGGGCATCACCCGCACATGGGGCGGCAATTCGCCGAAGGCCCGGCGCAGCGCCTGGACCTCCAGCTGCTCCATGGGCTCGCCGTCCATGCGCGAGCGCCAGACATTGACCGGGTGGACCTTGACGATCCAGTCCAGGGACGGATTGGCGATGGCGGCGCGCACCGTCTCCACCAGCCATTCCTCGTAATCGGCGAACAGCGAGTCGCCGTAAAAGAAGGTGGCATCGTAAAGGATATGGCAGAAGATCGCCGCCAGTTTGCGCCCCGGAGCAATGCCCAGTTGGGCGCGCACGTCCTCGGCCGGCTTGTGCAGCTTGCCCGATTGCAATTGCTGGCGGTTGAACCAGGCGCCGGAAACGTAATTGGAGGCCAGTTGGGCCATCAGGCTGCCCTCGGCCTCGCCATCCCAAGGACTGGCCTTGGCCCGCTCCCAGGTGGCATCGTCCAGGGCCAGGGGATGGTCGGCGCGATTGGCCGGGCGGTAGCGCTTGAACAGCAGCCGGTCGGCCTGGGGGGCGCCCAGCCATTGCACCGCGTCGATGCCGCGCGCGATGCACAGGTCGAAGACCTCGCCGGCAGGGGTATAGCCGCGCTCGTTGAACAGGGCGAGATCGGGCCGCACCGAGTCCAGCACCCGTTCGGCCGCGCCCTTGGCGATCAGCGATTGGGTCAGAATCTCCTCGGCCAGGCGGCGATGCTCGGAATTGGCGGGATCGAGGCGGCCGGTGCGCAAGCGGCGCAGCACCAGGGACAGCACGTTGCGGCCGATACGCACTCCGTCGATCTCGGTGGTCAGCAGGCCGGTGAAGTCGGGGTCTTCGGCCAGCATTTGCCGGGCTCGGTCGGCGGCGACGGCACGCATCGTCTCGTCCACCTGCTCGTCCAGGCGGATGAAACGGGTGGGCTGGGCCGCGTTATAGAGACGCTCGGCCAGACGGTCGCGGCCGGGCATCAGCACCACCGGGGCAAACCCGTGGGCCGCCAGGGCGCGGGCGTAAAGGGCCTGGGCCTTGCGGGTGGCGACGCCCGACATCAGATCGCAGAGCAGAACCGTCTTGCCCCGCCCCGCCGCTGGCACCGCTCCGCCCAGGGAACCTCGCCAGGAAGCCAGGTCCAGCTCCAGGAAGAAGCGGTTGCGCAGACGCTGCAGCAGACTCACCGGCCACCTCCCAGGACAAGTTCGGCCCGGGCCAGATCGGCTTCGGTATCAATGTCGAGGGAACAGGCCTCGTCCATCATATAGGCCAGCAGCCGGCCACCGAAGACGAAGCGCTCCAGGCAGGGCGTACGGGTGATGTAGATGGCGGCGCCGTTGCGGGCGAAGACCGGCTCCTTATCCTGGCGCCGGGTCGGCTGGGGATCATCCAGATAGGGCACCATGTAGCCCTCGGCGTCGCGCTTCATCACCGAGCGGGGATGGAAGACATGGGGCACCTCGACGCAGCTGACCAGGGAATCCGCCCGCAAATCCGCGGAGAACCGGGCCACCGCCTCGTCGATATGGGTGCTGGTGCGCAGCGGCGAGGTCGGCTGCAGGGTCATCACCGCGTCGGGGCGATAATTGTCGCGCCGTTCCAGTTCGGCCACCACATGCCGCAACACCTCCAGGGTCGAGGAATGGTCACCGGCCAGTTCGGACGGGCGCAGAAACGGCACCTCGGCGCCCAGGTCACGCGATAGGCGGGCGATCTCCTCGTCCTCGGTGGACACCACCACCCGATCCAGGGATCTGGCCGCCAGGGCGGCGGCGATGGTCCAGCCGATCAGCGGCCTTCCGGCCAGGGGCCGGATATTCTTGCGCGGTACGCCCTTGGAGCCGCCGCGAGCCGGGATGATGGCCAGGATGCGCATGGCGTCAGTAGGTAATCCGCTTCTGCACTTCGACCACCTTGGTCGAGAGGATATCGGCGATTTGAACGCCGGCGGTGCCGTCGCCATAGATGGGGTCCGAGGCAAAGCGGCCCCGGGCGATGCGATCTTGCAGCGCCGCCAGGATGGCGGCTTTTTCGGCCGGCACCTCGATGACGTTGGCCCCGTGATCACGCATGGTCTGGCGCGAGCCCAGATTGACGCAGGGCGTGCCGATGAAGGCCCCTTCGCGGATGCCCGAGGACGAATTGCCCACCAGGCAGGCGGTGCGGGCCATCAGCCGCACATAGACGTCGATGGGCAGATTCTTGAAAAAGTGCATGTTGACGGCCAGACCCTGCTCGCGCCATTTGCGGATGCCGCGGGCCACGTCCTCGGAGCCGGCATCGGAATTGGGCCACAGCACGATGGCGGGCAGGTTGGATTCCTTGACCGCCTCCAGGGTGGCCCTGATCTGGCGCTCGCCCTCGCCGTATTCGGTGGTCACAGGATGTTGCGAAACCATAATGAATGGCTTTTCCAGGTCGAGGGCGTCGCCGACGCCATCCTTGAACAGGTCGCGGGTCAATTGCCGGGCGCCGGCATCGTTCTTCAGGATTTCCGCCACCAGATCGATGCGCGGGCAGCCGACCAGATGCACGTCCTCGGGCTTCTCGCCCAGCTTGACGATGCGCTCGGCGGCGCCGGGGCTGGCGGGAAAGTGGACATGGGCGAATTTGGTCACCGCATGGCGGATGCTTTCGTCGATGGTGCCCGACACCTCGCCGCCCATGGTATGGGCCACGGGAATGTTCATGTAGGCCGCCGCCAGGGTGGTGGCCATGGTTTCGAAGCGGTCGCCGACGGTGATCACGAAATCGGGTTTGAGGCGCAGGAAGATGGTGGGAAGCTCGATCAGCCCCAGGCCGGTGGATTTGGCCATGGTCGCCGGGGTTTCGCCCTCCACCAGCATGTGGATCTCGGCATCGGGTTCAAAGCCGTCCTTGCGGATCAGGTCCACCACCGAGCCATAACGGTCCAGCAGGGCCGAGGCCCCGCAGACCAGTTGAAGCTGCAAGGCCGGATGGGCCTTGATGGCGCGCATGGCCGACTTGATGGAGGAGTAATTGGCCCGCGAGCCGATGACGACACAGATCTTGCGCTTGGTCACGTCAGGTCTTCCCAGGAAAGCTTATGATCGGCGGCAAGGTCGCGGACGACCCGGCGGCCGATGAGATCACGCCAATGGGCGGCGGCAATGCCGTCGCCCGGCTTCTTGAAGGCCAGATCGGCCTCGGTCAATAGGCTGCCCGCCGCCACCGCACGGGCGACGACCACGCTCTTCTCGAAGATGCGCTTCATCTCGGAATAGGGCGCCAGATCGTCCTTGTCCACCGGATGGGCCAGCATGGCGCGGATATCGCGCAGACCCTGGGCCAGAAGCTTGAACTCTTCCGGCTCCATGGAATGTTTCGCATCCGAACCGTACATCAGGCGCGAGAAGGTGAAGTGCTTTTCCACCACCACCGCGCCCAGCGCCGCCGCGGCGAAGCAGGCGGCATGGCCCATGGTGTGGTCGGAATAGCCCATGGGCAGGAGGTAGCGCCGCCCCATCTCCACCATGACGTTGAGACCGACCCGCTCCGGCGGGCAAGGATAGGCGGACGAGCATTGCATCACCGCCACCGGCCCACCGCCCTTCAGGGCGGCGACCGCGGCATCCATCTCGGCCCAGCCGCTCATTCCCGACGACAGCAGCACCGGCTTGCCGGTGGCCCGGATCTTTTCCAGCAAGGGCAGGTTGGAGACCTCGCCCGATGGAATCTTGTAAAGCGCCATGCCCACCTGTTCCAGCAGGTCGACGGCCTCGAGGCTGAAGGGCGAGGACAGGAACATCACCCCCAGGGCGTCGCATTGGGCCTTCAGGGACCGCCACTGCTCAAGAGTGAAGCCGGTACGGCGGAAATAGTCGAAGCGGGGCTCGCCCTTGAAATAGGACGGCATGGGGGCGTCCCGCAGGGTCTCGGCCTCGGGGATATGGGTCTGAAACTTGACCGCCTCGGCACCGCAGGCGGCGGCGGCCTCGATCAGCTTGCCGGCATTGCCGAACGAGCCGTCATGGACCGAGCCGATCTCGGCGATGAGGAAGGGAAAGCTCAAGCCGAGGCTCCGTCGCGTTCACCCAGGAAGATGAAGGAATTGGCCTCGCCGTTGGACACGAAGGGCTCGAAGCGCAGGGTCGGGTTGGCCTCGGTGAATTCACGCCAGGCCAAACGCTCGCCCTTTTCCGGGTCGCCGATGAAGCAGTTCCAGTCGTCGAACACGATGATGGTCCCCGGCTGCAGGAACGGCTTGATGAATTTCAGCACCGGCACGGTCGAGGCGTAGAGGTCGCAATCCACATAGATGGCCGCCGCCTTCTTGGGCAGCAGGCGCTTGGACAGGTCTTCGGTCAGGCTGTCGTCGTAGAAGCCCTTGACGGTGATCAGCCGGTCACGCGGCATGCCGGCGCCGGTGACCGTGGCGACGAATTCCTCCTCCGCCGTCTTCAGTCGGCCCTTGGCCCAGATCTGCTGGCGGTCGATATCCTGAATCTCGGGCAGGCGGAATCGAAGGCCACATAGGTCCAGTCGAACAGATGGTTCGTATGCTTCCAGCACAATTTCATGGTTCGCGCCGAATGGCAGCCGAACTCGAAGTAATAGCCCTCGATGGGCCGGTTGATGTGGCAGAAGCGGGCGATGGACAGAAACACCTGCTCGCGGATCTGGACGCCGAACCGAGAATAATGATCGCGCAGCCACACCCGGTGGGCGCGGGCTTCGGGGTCGATCCACTGACGCAGACGGTGGGCCAGCGGCATCACCCCCTGGCGCAGGCCGGGCGGCAAGGCGAGGTAAAGCCGCCGCAACAGGCCGGCGGCACCGGGAGTGCGAGACGAATCCGAGGTGATGGTCATGCTTCCTGTATCCCCCCTGGCCGTCAGCCGCCTGGTTTCCCGGTAAGGCTGCGGTAGGTATGCGCGAAGGCGTCGGCCAGACCGATACCGTTTTCCTCATGGGTCAGACCCGAGAATTTCATCAGCGGCTCCGTCACCCGGCCCCAGTTATCGCAACGGAACCACAAGCGTTCAAGAGCGCCGATGAAAACCCGGGTTCCGGCCAGGCTGGGCTTGACCCCATCTTCGAAGATGGCCTTGAAGGCGGCGGCCACATCCCGGCCGTTCCGAACGCGGAAGACGCCGGGGGCATAGACGGCGTTGTGCTCGCCGAAGGCCATGACCGGAGTCTGGCGAAACAGCGATTCCATGATGATCGAACCGGTAGTGGTGGCCACGGCGGTGGCGCTTTCGATCAGACGATAGGTGTTGTAGTTGCGCGGCACCAGCCGGACCCGGGGCTCCGCCACCAGCCATTGGTAGAAATCGATGGTGCGGCTCAGGGACTTTTGGGCCGGATGCTCCTTGACCGCCAGGATGGCGCCCTCGGGCAGGGACTTGGCCAGGGCCTGGATCATCAATTCCTGGTTGGTGAAGACGCCACCCGACGGGCAGGTGCTGACCTCGGGCTGATAGGCCAGGGCGACATAGACAAAGGGCGTGCCGTCGATGCGGAAATCGGCATGGGCGTCCCAGTATTTCCACAGGGTCCGCATTTCCATGTCCTTCAGCGTCCGCAGCCAGAAGTCACACGACAGGTATTCCAGCCATTGGCGGCGGTTGAAGCCGGGCTGTTCCACCAGCAGCCCCTTGACCATGGCCTTGACGTAGATATAGGCCGAACGCCAGTCGCCCTTGGCGTATTCGTTCAGCGACATGTCGTAATATTCGGGATGCGGATCCTTGGTCTTGTCCGTCTGCTTGCGGATGAAGACCTCGCTGCGCTCGCACAATTGAATCTCGTGCTCGCGCCCGGCGAATTCCTCGGCCACCGCGCCGATGGTGTCCTGCAATTGCTGGTTCGGCCCCTCGATGCTGGTGACCGGCAGGGAATAGCCATCGATCAGCAGATGCTGGAACAGCAAGGTGGGAATGCCCCGCTGCTTGCACAGCTCGTAAAGGATGTAGTCCCACATGGCGTAGGGGACGGTGCCCATCATGTAGAAATCGATGGGATGGCGGTCGAGATAATCGTTCCAATAGCGCAAATGGGTCAGATACTGGAACTTGCGGCGATCATAGGTCTCGGTGGTGTTGAGATCGCGAAAGAACGGCTGGCCCTGGCGGATACGACGACGCTGCCAGACCTGGCGACGGCCGACCTTGGCGGCCTTGTCGAACATGGTCAGGCACTGGATCTCGCACTGGGCCATGGCCATCACGACGCTCTCTTCCAGGGGGGCGCAATCGTGGATGGAGGTGGGATAGTCCAGGTACATGACGTCGTCCACGTGCATGCGGTGAATCCGAACCCCCTCGACCTCGTAAGCCGGCTGGTGATCGACCAGCGTCACCTCGGTCAGGCCCAGGCTGTCGCGCAGGCGCGCGATGATGGTCTCGGAGGCGAAGGAGGCGCCGTTATAAAAGAGGGCATGCATGGTTTTGGTCCTCGGAACGTGCCAAGAACCCGCGAAACCGCGGGTTCCTGACGTCCGTTATGGGGCGGAAAGGAAGGATAGGGTAAAGGATCAGGCCACCGCGCCGGCCACCGCATCCATGCGGTTCTTGGCGATATTGGCCTTGGCCGATTCGGGAGTCGGCGGACGGGTG